>CAYGTU010000135.1:0-8514 GCA_964352945.1 uncultured Bacteriovoracaceae bacterium | reverse complement strand
CTTTTTATAAGGTGTTGACTCATCTACTTTTTCGGTTTTCAAAACGGTTTTAATCATCTGAGTAAAAAATGACTTTTTTGATATATAAGGAATTGCTCCATCCATTAGAGGAAGGTTTTCATCGAAGAGCAATTTATCAAAAGTAAATTCTTTAGTCATCCCTAATCCATTACAGCTTTGACAGGCACCTAGAGGTGAATTGAATGAAAACATTTTGGGTTCTAATTCTGGATAACTCTTTTTACTTTTCTCACTAAATAAGCTTTCAGAAAAAAAGTGATCCTTACCGCCAATAACATTGATAATAACTTTACCTTCTGAGAATTTTAAAGCACTCTCAACTGATTCAGTAAGACGGGACTTTACACCCTCTTTGATTACGACACGATCTATAACAATATCTAAATTATTTCTTTTGTTTTTATCTATCTTTATATCATCAGAAAGTGAGAGGATTTCATTATTAAGTCTAATTTTAGAAAAACCTAAACTCATAAACTTAGCAAGATCTTCTCGATGCTCACCTTTTCTATCAACAATTATGGGTGATAAAATTTGAATTTTTGAATTATTCGGAAAATTTAAAATATCTTCAACAATTTGCTCTGCTGACTGTGCCTTTAATTCACTTCCAGTTTCAGGACAATGTGGAGTTCCAACTCTTGCCCAAAGCACTCTCATATAATCATAAATTTCAGTGACAGTACCTACTGTTGATCTAGGATTGTTCGAAGTTGTTTTTTGGTCAATTGCAATTGCAGGGCTTAAACCTGTTATGCTCTCTACATCTGGTGGCTCAATTTGCCCAAGAAACTGTCTAGCATAACTAGAAAGAGATTCAATGTACCTTCTCTGACCTTCAGCATAGATGGTATCAAATGCTAAGGAGGATTTACCGGAGCCACTTGGCCCCGTTATAACAGTTAACTGATCTCTAGGAATGTCTATATCGACGGCCTTAAGATTATGAACATTGGCCTTTCGAATACTGATTTTTTTCACAAGCTAAGTTTAGCTAAAATTTACAGGAAGTGTAATTGAATTATTATTAATTTCTCTATTGCAAACGGTCAACAAGAGTTAGTCATGCAAAGCGTAATCTAATAGTGCTTTTTGATATGAAGATCAAAGTGAGAGAGTACCTTATTCGCATAAGAAACTTTATGAGTATCACCATTATAGTTTTCAACTGCTCTTCTTATAACGGCACGTTCACCTGAATTTCTAATTTTTGAGTAAGCCTGAGCTAAAAGTACTTTGAATGTAATCACACCAACTGCGATATTGAGTTTAACGTTTGTTCTTAATATTTCTCTTCTTTTATGTGTTGAAGCGGAAAAAAGTTTATCAAATTCGCTCATACTTAAATCACTACACATAGAGATATTTGTTTTAAAAATTTCTGTAACTTGGGCTTGAGCATACTTACTTCCACGATAACCTAATTGATCCTTAACCTCAGTTGAAGCTATGGTAGTTAATTGCATTATTCCTTGTGCCTTTGTAGGGCTTACCGCATTAGGAAAGAAGATTGATTCTTTTTCTATAATAGAAGTAACAAGAAGCGGATCTACTTTAAAACATTTTGAGATTGAAATTATAGCATCTGCAATTTGGATGTTTTGATTTATACTATTTTTAGTATTTTTTGTAGCAATATAGTCTTGAAGATATGCTGGATTTGGATCATATTTATCATACTCATCTGTTGCAATTAGATGAGCTGCCTTTAAAAACCAGCCTTGCTCTGTTTTACCGTCGCTAAATGAGTTAAAACTTAAAGTAATTAAAATTATTAAAATTATTTCTTTCATAAAAGCATAGTACCTATATTAAAATTTTGATCTATAGGTTTGGTAAAATTTACATATTCATTAGTTAAATGAATTCCATATAACTGAGCCAAGTAGTCGGAATTAGATCTTTCAAAAACTATCATTTGACTAAAATTGTTTACATTACAATTTTGTAAGTCGTAGAATTACTTCAACATTAACGAGAATCAAGGATGAATGATGAAATTACTACTAGTTAGTGCTTTATTAATTAGCACTTTAGCCTTTGGAAATGAATTTGATGGCTATATTATCAAAACAAATAATTCAAACTTTAAAAATGAATCATTAGCTTCTTCTTTATTAAGTGGCCTAAAAGTTCACCATACAAGTTCTGGATCATATTATCACTTAAATCAGAACACAGTTTCAAATCAGCAATTAGAGCAGTTAAAAAATAGTGACGAAGTTGAATATGTTGAAAAAAACTATCTTTATAATGCAGATCAAAGCATTTTGGATTCAAAATTTCCTGAGCAATGGGGTCTTCAAAATACTGGGGTAAATTCAACTACTGGTGGGACATCAAATGGATGGCAAGGAAAAACTGGTGGAGCTCAAGGTAAAGCTGGTGAAGACATTAAAGCAATCGATGCTTGGAAACAAACGAAAGGTGAAAAAGAAATTATTATCGCTGTAATAGATACAGGTGTTGATTATAATCATGAAGACCTTGCAAGCAATATGTGGAAAAATGAAAAAGAATTAAACGGAACTCCTGGCGTTGATGATGATGGCAATGGATTCGTAGATGATATTTATGGATATGATTTTGCAAATACTGATTCTGATCCTCTAGATGATCAAGGTCACGGATCACATTGTGCTGGTGTTATCGGAGCTGCTCATAATACAAAAGGTATTAGAGGAGTCATGAGCAATGTAAGAATTATGGCCCTTAAGTTTTTAACTGCTAAGGGTTCTGGTTCAACAATGGGTGCAGTTCAAGCAATTGATTATGCAATTAAAATGGGTGCCAATATCATGAGTAACTCTTGGGGTGGAGGAGCACACACTCAAACTTTAAAAGAAGCTATTGAAAGAGCTCATGCAGCTGGAGTTATTTTTGTGGCAGCAGCTGGAAACTCTAAAACAGATAATGATAGTAAACCGCATTTTCCATCTAATTATGAAGTTCCAAATGTTATTAGTGTTGGTGCATTTACAGGTGCGGGCGCAAAAGCTGATTTTTCTTGTTATGGGAAAAAGACTGTTCACGTTTTTGCTCCAGGTAAAGACATTCTTTCAACCGTTCCAGGCAATTCTTATAAGAAAATGTCTGGTACAAGCATGGCAACACCATTTGTTTCTGGAATAATTGGATTACTAGTTTCACATTATCCAAACATTACTCCAGAGGAAGCAAAAGCAAAAGTGATCGCAACTTCAACTAAAACTGAAGCACTTTCATCTTTTTCTGTTTCTGGTGGTAGAGTAAACGCAGCTGAATTATTAAAATAAAAAATACAAGAGCCCTCACATTAAGAGTGAGGGCAATATTTCATGATACAAATAAATAATCTCTCCAAAAAATTTAGAAGTTACAAAAAAAAACCAGGCCTAATGGGAACATTTGCTTCATTTTTTAGTAGAACTTATATCGATAAATTTGCAGTTGAAAACTTTTCCTTCAATATAGAAAAGGGAGAAATTGTCGGGTTACTTGGTCCTAATGGAGCTGGTAAAACAACTTTAATGAAAATGCTCACTGGAATTATTGTACCGAGTGAAGGTGAAATAAAAGTTTTAGGGCATGTACCCTATCAAAGAGATTTTGGATTTAGAAAAAAGATAGCCCTCGTTATGGGGCAAAAATCTCAACTCTGGTGGGATATCCCTGCAATGGATAGTTTAAAATTATTACAAAGCTATTATGAAATAGATGATAAAACCTTTAATCAAAAAATAGAACATATGGGTAAGCTTCTAGGTGTCAGTGATTTACTTCACATACACGTTAGAAAACTCTCCTTAGGCGAAAGAATGAAGTTAGAATTAATTGCTTCACTCCTACATTCACCTGAAGTGATTTTTTTAGATGAACCTACAATTGGTCTTGATCTTATTGCACAAGCAAATATTAGAAATTTTTTACTCGATTATCATAAAGAAAATGACGTTACGATTATTCTTACTTCTCACTATATGGAAGATGTTAAAGCACTTTGTGAGAGAATCATTTTAGTCGCTGATGGGAAAAAATCATACGATGGTCCAATAAGTGAGTTTGAATCGCTCTTAGGTAACAAAAAAAATGTAACGTTTGGATTTGATACAGCTCCAAATAAGAATGACGAAGTTTGGAAAAATATTAATCCCAACTGGGAGCACGATAAAAAAGTAGAAGTTCAAATACCGATCGACCTTCTTAAAGATTATTCTTTAAAAATATTATCCCAATATACTGTAAATGAATTTAATACAGATAAGCTTCCCATTGAAAAAGTTATGAAAACTCTAATGGAAAACCCTCAGTTTTTAAGCCATGATAATTGAATTAAATAAATTTGTACTTACAACTAAAACACATCTAACAAAGAGATTAGCTTATCGTTTTGATTTCTTTTTAACTCTAGTAGCTCCTTCATTTATGTTTTTATTCGTGAAGTACTCTCTCTGGGATAGTATTTTTAAAAATAGTGGAAATGAAATTATTTCCGGTTATACATTTACGCAAATGATTCAGTATCAACTTTGGACAACCTTGGTCTTTTTTTTAATTCGAGGTTACAATAGCTTTGATCTTTCAATAGACATACGACATGGAAAAATATCTACCTATCTCATCTACCCTATTAGTTTTCTAAAATTTCACTTTGCTGCCTTTATAGGCACAGCGATCTTACAAACAAGCGTTATGCTTTTTAGTCTAATTGTTTTTATCATTCTAGGATTTATTCAAACTCCTCCACTAGAAAACATTTTAGGATTAATGTTTTTTTGCTGGGTGATTTCTGTTTTTTGGTTTTTAGTACAGTTTCTCATTGGCCTTCTAACATTTTGGCTAGAAGAAACATGGGTATTAAGAGTGATGTTTGGAGTAATTTCAGGTTTTTTTAATGGAAGTGTTCTACCTTTAGATCTATATCCTCAATTTATTCAGTCTTTATTAAAATATACACCCTTTTATTATTTAAGCCATTATCCGGTAAAACTCATCACTGGAAAAATTGACTTTAATATTGAATCACTAATCATCATGTTTAGCTGGTCATTTTTCGTATATCTTCTGATCAATTTCACTTGGAAAAGGGGAATAAAAGAATACACCGCGGCAGGCATATGAAGCATTACTTATCAGTCTTTAAGGAATTTGTCCGTACAAGTGCAGCTCAACAAATGAGTTTCAGGCTACATTTCTTCTTAGTTGTTATAATGGAAATTATTTTTTATGCGACGGGGCTTTTTACTATTGAATTTATTTTTGATCACACTCAATATATTGGACCTTGGGATCGTAATACTTTCATGTTTTTTGCTAGTTTCTTATTTGTGGTATCAAATCTTCAAATGATTTTACTTTCACATAATTTTTGGCAGTTCTCTGATGATTTAAAAACTGGCTCATTTGATTTCATTCTGCTTAAACCCTTATCATCCATCTTCACCGTCTTTTTCAGATTTTTTAGATTTTCTACAGTAACCACAATTCCGATCACAGCAGGCCTACTTATATATTTTGGGATTCAATTAAAATTATCCATAGCTTCCTGGTGCTTACTGCCGATTTTGGTTGTTCTTGGGTTTATAGTGCAGAGTCAATTAGAATTTATTATTTCTTCCTTTATGTTTTGGACTACCCAAGGCAATGGTATTAATTTTTTACGCATGCAAATGCATGAGATTCAATCTCAGCCTGAATTTATCTATAATCCCTACTTCAGAAGATTTATGACCTATCTCTTCCCTATGGCCTTTGTAGGCTCTTTACCTGTTCAGTATATTCTTGATCTCACTAAATATCATTTGCTAGTTGGACTTATCTTAGCCATAATCGGCAGCAACCTCTTCTTACGATTTATCTGGAAAAGAGGACTAATCCAATACGAATCAGCATCGAGTTAAAATGATTAAAATAAATGATATTAATGATACTAGAGTTTTAGAATTTAAATCTATACGAGATACTAACATAAGATCTCAAAATATTCTTATCGCTGAATCTGAAAAAGTTGTTTTAAAATTACTTAATTCAAAATTAAAAATTAATAAGCTTTTTGTAACTCCAGAGTTTTATAAAAACAACTCACAACTTAAATCTTTATCCGAGGATCAAATATTTGTTGCTGAACAAGAAATTATGGAAACAATTGTAGGACATAGACTTCATCAGGGGATCATGGCCAGTGCTCAAAGACCTGATAATATTTCACTACAAGAACTTGATAGAAAAATACTTATTCTCAATGGTTTATCAAGCCCAGAAAATGTGGGAACAATAATAAGAACTGCGGCAGGATTTAATATTAATTCTGTTATTGTTGATGCAAAAACTGTTTCACCTTATCTCCGTCGTTGTATAAGAGTGTCTATGGGTAATATTTTCTCAATGAAGATTCATTTTACTGAAGATCTAGAAGTTACCATTAAAGAACTACAGAATAATGATTATCAAATATTCTCTACGGCAAATGAAAAAGGTGCGATTGAATTAAAACATGTTGAATTTAGCTCTAAGGCAGCAATAATAACTGGATCTGAAGGGCATGGAATAGATAGAAGTATTTTAGATCTATCAAACTCTATCGTTAGAATACCTATGGATGAAACTGTCGCTCATTTAAATGCAGCATGTGCGACAGCTATTTTTCTTTATCATTTTAATGACAGTTATTAAATCTTTGAAAGTATTGTTCACATAAACTATTTATATTATTGCAATCATTTGACCTTGGATTTAGTCTTATATGACTTCTAGGACAATTTCTTACTTCACCTGAAAGAACATCAACACTAAATTTTCCCGACTGTACTTCATTTCCATTTTTGAAAAACTTCACTTCGATCATATTACCATCTTGATCTAAAAAGGATCTTTGAAGTAAAGTGTCTACCCATAAATTTATATCTTTTGTACTTTTCTTAGACGAACTATATTTTACTTTCTTTACTCTAGAATTGGTTATGTTATTTAATTCAACTTTATCAGCATCAATAGAATCTTTAGTTATAAATTTTGAGAAATTACCTTCTTTCAAATAATCTTTAGAACAAATATATGAATTAAAAACATTTCCACATTGAACTGTGATTCTTCCTTGAAGATAAACTGATTGAAAAGTCGTTCTTCCTTCAAACGAGTAATCCGAAGCATTTACATCTATTGCTAATACTGCTGCTGTCATAAATAATGTTAAAATTAAAGTTTTCATAAGACCCCCTCCTAGTCACTTATAGAACAATGCTATCAGGGAAAAATGAATTGGCAATTAGTTGAGCTTTTCAATTATTTGCAAGAGTGCTACAGGCATTGGCAGCTTATCCCAAGTTAAATTAAGCTGATTCTTTAAGTCTTGATTCTCCGTGTCTTCAAATTCTTTAAAAAGATTTTCTCTCTCCAATAAAAGATTCTGATCAGAACTACACCCCATTTCACCTACTGAATTCTTTATGTCTGGATTAAAACCTAGGCAGCCATACGGCTTTGCTGCCCTTGAAATGGTACAACCCTTGTCCCCAGCCTCAAGGAAAGGACAAGTATAAGTTCGACGAGCAAATTGTCTCTTCCCATCACTTGGCAGTTCTTTATCTAACCTGTACCAAGAAATAGTTTCGCTTAACTTTTCTATTAAATTTTTGTTGATTCTATTTTCAGACTTTAAATAATGATAAAGCTCAATTGTTTCAAGAGGTGTTGTCTGCATTGAGTTCATTTCAAAGGTACAACAAACTCCCTTACAAGAATAACAGTTCTTACCTTGCTCTTCATTTTTAAGCATGAAATCAGTTAGAATTTCTCTTCTAGTTGGGTTTTGCACTGGAAACTATCTTTCCTACTAGATCATAATCATGAACTTCAGTAATTTCAACCATTACGACTTCTCCAGGATAAGCTAGTCCATCATTAATTAAAACATTTCCATCAATGTCTGGAGCTTGACCTTGGTGACGTGCTTTAATTAAAAGTTCAGTCTCTGGATGAGCGCCTTCAATTATAACTTCAATTGTCTTACCGATATATTCTTGATTTAACTGTCGAACTATTTCTTTTTGAGTTTCATATAGCTCATTAAATCTTCTATCAATTGTATCTTGATCTAACTTACCTTTTAAATTTACGGCAGCTGTGCCCTCTTCATCTGAATATTTAAAAACACCTAAATGATTAAAACGTGCTTTTTTAACGCCCTCTAAAAGTGTATTGAAATCTTCTTGAGTTTCTCCTGGAAATCCTACAATGATAGAAGTTCTTAAAACTATTCCAGGTATTTTTTCACGAAGGGTTTGAATTTTTTGATGGATTATTTCGCCTGTCACTTTTCTATTCATTCTTTTTAAAACAGAGTCTGAGAAATGTTGAACTGGCATGTCTAAGTATTTAACAATTTTATCTGAAAAGGCCATTAAATCCATTACATCATTAGTTAAATCATCTGGGTAAAAATAAAATACTCTGATCCACTTCGCACCACTTTCTTAAGTTTACGTATTTCAGAAAGGTGCCATCGGGGGGGGGTGG
>CAYGTU010000134.1:0-8578 GCA_964352945.1 uncultured Bacteriovoracaceae bacterium | reverse complement strand
TGCCAATGATTTTATGAATGAAATTGTTAATGCAATTAAATCAAATACTATTCCAGAATTTAGAAATAGATATGCTGAACAAATCGATGTTTTAATGATCGATGATATTCATGAGTTAAAAAACAAACAAGGATTTCAAAACGAATTCTTCCATATCTTTAATGAATTACACCAAAGAGGAAAACAACTAGTTTTTACTTCTGATAAGCAACCAAAAGAAATCGATGGTATTGCTGAAAGAATTAAAACAAGACTTTCTTGGGGGATGGTAGTTGATATTCAACAACCAGATCTTGAAACAAGAATTGCAATTTTAAAAGAGAAAGCTTCTGAGATTGATATTTATATTCCTGATGATGTTGTTAATTTAATCGCTAGAAGTGTTAAATCTAACATTAGAGAGCTTGAAGGCTCATTAATTAAGCTAGGTGCTTACTCTTCAGTGTTTAACGTAGACATCGATATCGACATTGCAAAAGAGCAACTTAAACTTGATGAATCTGCAGATAAGAAAGTATTTACGCTAGAAATAATTGCTAAATCTGTTTCAAACTACTTTAAAATTCCAGTTGCTGATCTTAGATCCAAATCTAGATCACAACAAGTAACGCTTGCTAGACACATATCTATGCATATTTCATACAATATTATGGGTGCAACATTGGCCAAAATTGGTGAGTTTTACGGCGGAAGAGACCACACATCTGTATTGCATGGTGTAGAAAAAATAAATAAACTAGCAAAAACTGATCAACAGATTACTACTCAGTTATACGAAATTGAGTCCTCTTTATAATATATAAGTTTTATTTTAATAGATCGTAGGTTTTTAAATTGAAAACCTACGCACTGTATTGTGATTTTAGTACAAGTTATCCAGATATTGTTCACTTGTGGATAAGTATAAGACTAATAAATAGTTATCCTTTTCCACAAGTGTATAAAAATGTTGAAAAGTTCGTGGAAAAAAGAAATTTTACGCTAGTATCCAAAATAATATCCCTTCATATGTTAATTTATAGTGGATAACATGTTCAATTTAGGAATTTATATTGAATAACTATCGCTATATACGAATGTAATGAGATTTTTCAAATTTTTTCCAAACATAAGTAAATTTGTTTAACGATAATAACTCTCTAATATTATTGAAGAAAAAAATCTATTCACAATTCACACCTGTTATTACTATTATTTATTTATATATATATTTATATATATAATATAATACAGCTTTTAGATGTCCTAGAAAGTCATTGCCATTATTCCAAATTGTTTGTACAAGTTTCAAGTAATGAAAATAGTAATACCTTCAAACATTTTAAGAGATGGTCTGAATAAGATACTTTCTGTCGTAGATAGAAAAAACTCTAGACCAATTTTAACAAACTGCTTAATCGAAACTGAAAATAATCAAATTAATTTAGTTGCTACTGATCTTGAAGTATCCTCAAAAATTATTCTAGAAGCCAATGTTGAATCTGAAGGTAGCTTTTGCATTAATTCAAAAAACTTTTTTGATATTTTAAGAGAATTACCTGATGAACTAGTAAGTTTAGAAATTGATAATTCTAAAAATCTTTTAAATTTAAAATGTAAAAACATAAGTTATTCACTTCTTGTTACCAATTCTGAAGAATATCCAAAATTAACTTTTGAAAATTCTCAAAATTCATTTAATGTAACAAGTAATCAAATATTAAATATAATTGGTAAAACTTCACATGCTATTTCTCATGATGAAACAAGATTATTTCTTAATGGTATTTATCTTCAACAGATGGATAGTAATTTAAGAGCTGTTGCAATTGATGGTCACAGACTTGCTTTACTTGATTTAGATAATATTCAATCTGATAATAAAAATTTAACTGATGGTATAATTGTTCCTAAAAAAGGAATTAATGAATTAAGAAAAATTGCTGAAGCATATCCAGAATCAATTTTAAATATTTCTGTTGATGATTCGTTTATGTATATAATTGCTGAAAACAGATACTTTTTATCTATAAGATTAATTGCTAGAGACTACCCAAAGTATCAAACAGTAATCCCAGCTAAAACTCAATATCGAATGACAATTGAAAAAGAAACACTTTTAAATTCTGTTAAAAGAATTAAACTTTTATCTAATGAAAAGACAAATGGTATTAAATTAGCACTAAATTCAAATGAATTAATTTTAACGGCTAATCATCCAGCTCTAGGTCATGCAACTGAAACTATAGCAGTAAATTTTTCTGGTGAGCCAATAGAAATTGGATTTAATGCAAAATATTTAATTGAATCTCTAAACGTTTTAAATCCGGGTGATGTAGTTTTTGAATTTAATAATGAACTAACACCTGTCATAGTAAAATCAGAGGATATGCCTAATTATCTAGGTATTGTTATGCCGCTTAAGCTGTAACAATGGAAACAGCCTTATTAAAAAAAATCCAAGTAAATAATTTTAGAAATTTATCAAACGATATAGTCGAATTTTCAGATAAAATTAATTGTATATTCGGCGAAAATGGTAATGGTAAAACAAATCTTTTAGAAGCCATATATTTTCTAAGTAATAAAAAATCTTTTAAAAAAAACACAGGTTTTCCCCAACTATTGAGTATGGATTGTGAAAAACCAGAAATTATTTTTAATTCTTTAATTCAAGTAAACAATGAAAACTCTACTCTAACTTCAAAGTTATTACCTGATTCAACAGAGTGGTATTTAAATAATAAAAAAATAAAGTCTGTAGCTGGTTTTTCTAGTGTATTTATAAACCCTTTTGATTCATTTCAATTTCACTCTACTGCTTCATTTAGAAGAAACTGGGTTGATACCTATTTATCAATGTTAGATGCAAACTATAAGAAAACTTTAAGTAATTATAATAAGCTTCTTCGAAATAGAAATACTCTTCTTAAAAAGAGGCCAAATGATTATTTGAATCAATATTCAGCAACCAACAACACATTTGCAGAATTAAGTCATTTTATTGTTAATAGAAGGGAAATTTTCTTTGAAGAAATAAGAAATTATTGTTCCCAAACTTTTAAAGATATCTTTGCTCAAAAACACGATTTACAGATCGTTCAAAACAGCAAATTTTTAACAAAAAGCGTAAAAGAAATTGAAAATTATTTTATAGAAAATCAACAAAAAGATTCAATAATTGGTCATATACATTATGGTGTGCACCGCGATGATTATAACTTTATTTTTGATGGAATTAATTCTTTTGAATACTGCTCTTTAGGCCAGCAAAAGATGAGTTATTTAAGCCTTATATTTGCTTATATAGAGCTATTTAGGTATAAATACAATCTATACCCAATAGTACTTATAGACGACGTTTCAGGGGAATTAGACAACGTTAGATGGCATAATTTAATTAGCTACCTAAAGCGTAAAAATTTCCAGGTCATGATTACTACGGCGAATGAAAGTTTTAAAGAAGAATTGGAATTAATTAAAGACGCAAAAAAAGTTTATGTTAAATCAGGAGAGATATCCATGGTTTAACATTTGAGAGGAGCTCAAGAATGACACAAACTACGGATACGCAATCTATATCAAAAGTTAAATCAGAATATACTGCCGATAAAATCAAAATTCTTGAAGGGCTTGAAGCTGTTCGTAAAAGACCAGGTATGTATATTGGTGATACTTCTGTTAGAGGTTTTCACCACTGTGTTTATGAGATTGTTGATAATGCTGTTGATGAAGCATTAGCAGGATATTGTAGTGAGATCAAAGTAATTATTCACCCAGACAACTCTGTAACAGTTGTAGATGATGGTAGAGGAATCCCTGTTGGAATTCATAGTGGTGAAGGAATTTCTGCTGCAGAAATTGTTTTTACTAAACTACACGCAGGTGGAAAGTTCAATGAAGATGATGGTGCTTATAAAGTTTCAGGTGGTCTACATGGTGTAGGTGCGGCCGTTGTAAATGCATTATCCCAAGAAGTTTCACTAGAAATTAAAAAAGATGAAAAAGTACATAAAATAGTTTTTAGAAAAGGTGTAGCTGTTGCTCCATTAAAGATTGTTGGAGATTGTCCAGCAGGTGAATCAGGAACTGCAGTAACTTTTAAATTAGATCCAGAAATTTTTGAAGTTCACGAATTTAATTACGAAACACTATCAAATAGATTTAGAGAAATGGCCTTTTTAAATAAAGGTTTAAAAATTACAATTAAAGATGAAAGAAATGAGAAAAAGGATGTATTTCACTTTGAAGGTGGACTTGCAGAATTTGTTACCTATCTTAATAGAGCGAAAACTCCAGTTCATAAACAACCAATTTATTTTTTCCATTCTAGAGATGATTATGAAATTGAAATTGCTATGCAATGGACTGATAGTTACACAGAAAGCCTAATTGGTTATGCTAACAATATTAATACTCCAGGTGGTGGAACACACATATCAGGGTTTAAAACAGCATTAACTAGAGCTCTTAATGCCTACTCTAAAGATAATAATCTAGCTAAAGGAATTAAAACAACTTTAACTGGTGATGATATGCGAGAAGGTTTAACAGCAATTGTTTCTGCAAAAATGTCAAATCCTCAATTTGAAGGTCAAACAAAAGATAAACTTGGTTCTTCAGAAGTTGAAGGAATTGTTAATTCACTTGTTGGTGAAAAATTAAAAGTCTTTTTAGAAGAAAATCCTGCAGTAGCTAAAACAATCATTAGAAAATCACTTGATGCAGCAGCAGCACGTGAAGCTGCAAGACGTGCTAGAGAATTAACAAGAAGAAAAACTGCTCTAGATTTTGGTGGCCTTCCAGGTAAAATGGCTGACTGCCAAGAAAAAAATCCTGAATTCTGTGAAATCTATATTGTCGAGGGAGATTCGGCTGGTGGATCTGCAAAACAAGGTAGAGATAGAAAAACTCAAGCCGTTCTTCCATTAAAAGGGAAGATTCTTAACGTTGAAAAAGCTCGTTACGACAAAATGTTAGCAAGTGAAGAAATAAAAATGCTGGTTCAGGCTATGGGGACGGGTATTGGTAAAGATCATTTTGATGATAGCAAATTAAGATATCACAAAATTATTATCATGACCGATGCCGATGTCGATGGATCACATATTCGAACATTATTATTAACACTTTTCTACAGGCATTTACCTGTTCTGGTGGAAAAAGGTTATTTATATATCGCTCAGCCACCACTTTTTAAATACAAAAAAGGTAAAACGGAGCAGTACTTAAAAGATGAAAAGGAATTAGATTCATTTTTAGTAAGCACTGCCTTAAGTGATTCTGTGGTTAAAGTAAGTGGCGAACCAAAAGATCTTGCTGAAGTTAAAACTCTTATTAATAAATACAGAAACTATACTGGTACTTTAAAATCTTACGATAGACATTATGATGGTCACCTATTACGTAGAGTAATTGAAACTTCATGTTTATCAGGTGAGGTTTTAAAAGATGAAATTAAAACTAATGCTGCTGCCAAAGAATTAGAAGCATATTTTTTAAAATTAAAATCAGATCTTTTAAAAGATTATGAATTTACTGTTGAGCAAGATCCAGGTGTAAAAACATACTCAATTAGAATTCAAGTTACTTCAGCACTTAAAACGAAGAAATTTAAATTAAGTTCATACTTCATTGAATCAAGTGAATATAAAAGTTTAGAAAACCATTATGATGGAATAAATAAATTCTTAAAGTCAGAATTTACTTATTTAACTGATAAAGGTGTAGAGAATAAATTTGAAAGTCTAAAAGATTTTGCAGAATTTATTTTAGGTGAAGGGAAACAAGGCGCTTATATACAACGTTATAAGGGTCTTGGAGAGATGAACCCAGAACAACTTTGGGATACAACTATGGATCCAAAGAACAGAACATTACTTCAAGTAAAAATTGAAGATATTATAGATGCAGACCAAGTATTTTCTGTATTAATGGGTGACCAAGTTGCACCAAGACGTGAATTCGTTGAGAAGAACGCACTAAACGTTAGAAACTTAGATATTTAATTAAGGAAATTATATGAGTGAAGATGACAACACAACACCACCAGACCACAACCATGGAAATATTCAGCCACTTCTAATTCAAGATGAAATGAGAAGCTGTTATTTAGATTATGCCATGAGTGTAATTGTTGGCCGTGCCCTACCCGATGTTAGAGATGGATTAAAACCAGTTCACAGACGTGTATTGTTTTCAATGCATTCAAATAATAATTATCATAATAAACCATTTTTAAAGTCTGCCAGAATTGTAGGTGATGTAATTGGTAAGTATCACCCACATGGTGACTCTGCTGTTTATCAAGCGATCGTAAGACTTGCTCAAGATTTTTCTATGAGATACCAGATTGTGGATGGTCAAGGAAATTTTGGTTCTATCGACGGTGATAACGCTGCTGCTATGAGGTATACGTAAATTCGTATGCATAAAATGGAAGAAGAAATGGTTAAAGATATCGACAAAGAAACAGTTGATTGGCAGCCAAACTATGATGACTCTTTAAAAGAGCCTATGGTTTTACCTACAAAGGTTCCAAATTTATTAATTAATGGATCAACTGGTATAGCCGTTGGTATGGCAACAAATATTCCCCCTCATAATTTAACAGAAATTATGGATGGTCTTTTAGCTTTAATTGATAATAAAAAAATAACAATTGATGAATTAATGCAAATTATACCTGGCCCAGATTTTCCAACTGCCGCAACAATTCACGGTAGAGCTGGAATAAAGCAAGCCTATCATACAGGAAAAGGTGTTATTCAAATTCGGGCAAAAGCTGAAATTGAAGTTCATGGCAAGCAAGACAGAGAAAGAATTATAATTTCTGAACTTCCATATCAAGTTAATAAAGCTAAATTTATTGAAAAAGTTGCCCGTATGGTAACTGATAAAGATATTGTTGGAATTTCTGATATTAAGGACGAATCAAACAGACTTGGTATTAGAGTTGTAATAGATGTTAAACGTGGTGAGCAAGCAAATGTAATTTTAAATAAGCTATTTAAACACACTCAGCTACAAGTTTCATTTGGTATTATCTTTTTATCTATTCATAATGGTCAGCCAAAAGTTATGAATATTAAAGAACAACTTCAGTGTTTTATTGAACATAGAAGAGAAATTATAATCAGAAGAACGAATTACTTGTTAAAGAAAGCTAAAGAAAGAGCCCATGTTTTAGAAGGTTTAAAAGTTGCAGTTGAAAATATTGATGAAGTTGTTGAAATTGTAAAAAAAGCAGAAGGTCCAGCACAGGCTAAAGATAAATTAAAATCTAGATTTGAATTAAGTGATATTCAAGCACAAGCAATTCTAGATATGAGACTACAAAGATTAACTGGTCTTGAAAGAGATAAAATTGTTGCTGATTATGAAGCTATAATGAAAGAAATTGCTGAGTATGAAGCTATACTTGCTTCAGAAGATAAAATAAAGGGAATAATCAGAGACGAATTTACAATGATTAAAGAACTTTATGGCGATGAAAGAAAAACAAATATCGAAGGACAAGCTGACGAAATAGTAATTGAAGATTTAATTAAATCAGAAGAAGTTATCGTTACAATAACTCACAAAGGTTATGTAAAAAGAATGACCACTGATACTTACAAAGCGCAAAAACGTGGTGGCAAGGGAGTTAAAGGTGCTTCAAGCGATGAAGATTTCTTCACTCACCTATTCACAGCTGATACACATGATGAAATTCAGTTCTTTACAGATAAAGGAACCGTTTTCACGTTAAAAGTTCATGAAATTCCTGAGGCTAACAGAACAAGCAAAGGAAGAAATATTGTTAATTTAATTTCACTTCCAAAAGATGAGAAAGTTAAAGAAGTTATTTCTATTCCAAAAGAAAAAGATGGAAAGTTCCTGGTTATTGCGACTAAAAATGGATTAATTAAGAAAACAGATCTTTCAGAGTACGAGAGAATTAATCAAAACGGTAAAAAAGCTATAAAAATTGTTGAAGGTGACGAGGTAATTTCAGTAAGAGTTACTGACGGAACTAAAGATGTTTTAATAACAGCTTCTACTGGAAAAATAATTCGTTTTGCTGAATCAGACTGTCGTTCTATGGGTAGAGTTTCTCAAGGAGTAAAAGGGATAACATTATCTAAAGACGAAAAAGCAATCAGCATGGAAATTATTGATGACACTATCGAAGTGCTTTCTGTTACTGAAAAAGGCTATGGAAAAAGAACTTCAGCTTCTGAATATAGAAAACAAACACGTGGTGGTAAAGGCGTGATTGGAATGAAGTTAACTACTAAGAATGGGCCTATTGTTCAAACTAAGCCAGTAGCAGATACTGATGATCTTATGATTATTACAAATAATGGTCAGGTTATAAGAATGAAGATTTCAGGTATTTCATTAATTGGTAGAAATACTCAAGGTGTTCGTTTAATTAACTTAAAAGATGATGAAAAAGTAGTTGCAGTTGAAAGCTTAGTTGATGACGATAGCGACGAAGAAGGAAATGAAGAAAATTAGAATTTTCCTTCTATTAATTTTATTTTCTTCGTGTGATTTTTCTTCAAACTTACATAATAATATTTATCTGGCTCAAGAACAATTGAGCCAGCATAAT
>CAYGTU010000133.1:0-8670 GCA_964352945.1 uncultured Bacteriovoracaceae bacterium | reverse complement strand
TTCTTTATCTATATAGTCTGATAAATATTGATTGATATCATTTGAGATAATTTTAGTTAGGTTTAATTTCCAGTCATATCGAGTATCAGTTCGATGAAAAATAATTGAGTTTTGATCTTGAGATAGAATAGACCACCATTTTGGTATGAGCATCTCTAAACTATTAAAGTTTATCTGCTTTGATTCCTCTTTATATGTCTTTCCTTCAGCCCCAATAATTACCATAGCATAAACGGCAAGTAAGAGGAGTAGAATCAAAATAATCCAATCTAGTAGATGATTTGAAAGCATGTAAACCTTTGAAATAACTAATTTATTGTAAAAATATTATACAATATAACTTGTTTGAGCTCAAAAGTTAAAGTTTTCTTCTATTTAGCTCGATATGAAACATGAGAACGAGTGTAATAACAAGAGAGAAGTAGTTATGAATACTAGAAAACAGTTCAAATTTTTGCTGGCATTATTTTTATTTTGTACAGCTAGTTTGTCTTGGGCAGATTTAGACACTGAAGCTTACAATTTTTGCGTAAGTAGAGGAGGTAAGCCAACAACTAAAAATTTCCGGGATGACGGGGATAAAGTTTGTGCTGATGTCTATTGTATCTCTACAAACAATGTCGAAAATTGTTCCGATATTGAAGCGGCGACACAAAATAGTTCATGTGTTGTAGCAAAACTTCTCAATAAATGTGTTGATAAAGATACTTTTATAACAACAGGTAGTAATACTGGTGGATCAACTTCTGCTGGTACTACAACTTCAGGTTCAACTTCAGTAGGAACAACTTCAGGTGGTTCAACAGCTGGTGGAACAACAATCTCCCTATCAGTTATCAAAGCAAGATATGGTGCTTGTTGGTCGAAATGTAAAAATGGAAAATTTAATAATAGGTGTATGAAATGTCTTCGCGACAAATATGGAATTACAACTTCAGGTTCATCAGTGACAGTTTATGATGCTGGTTCAACTGGTGGTGGAGGTGTTGTAGTTCATGATGCTGGTTCAACTACTGGCGGTGGTTCTGTTGTTGTCTCAACAGGAAGTTCAACAGGCGGTGGAACAACTACAAGAGGAAGTGGCAATGTTACAGTTGTTACTTTAAGAGATGGATCAAAATGTACTTATGATATTGATTTAAGAGTTTGTTTAGAGGACGAATATGATGGTGTCTTCTCAACTCATACAGGAAAAGACTGTGCTAAATGTAGAAAGGGTGGAAACTTCTGGGAAGGTCTAGCTCAATTTGGTGCGGCAGTTGGTCCTTGGGCAGCTTCAATTGTTGGAAGTATTCAAGGGAGAAAATCTCATGAAGCTAGTATGCAAGCACAAATGTTTGGATGGGAGCAATGTAGAATTGGTAATCAAGGTTTCTTAGATTACTCAGCAGCACAACAAGATAAATTTACTCAGTATAATGTAGATAATAGTTTACCGGCCATTACTCCAGATCAATACGGTGGTTACACTGTTGGTCCAGGTCAGTGGTCACAAATGCATTGTAATAATTATCAAATGGGCGGCTTTGCTGGATTCGGTGGATTCGGTGGTGGTCAGTTTGGTGGTGGTCAGTTCGGAAATCCTTGGATCGGTGGAGGTTATTCTCCAGGTATGGTCGGTGGAATGATGGGCCCTTACGGTGGTATGAATCCATATGGTTTTAACCCTTACGGAGGGGGAGGAATTGGTATTGGATTTAATGGCGGCGGCTATCCAGGAATGTTTGGTGGCGGAGCTGGTGGAATGTACCCTCCATATGGAATGGGTGGAATGAATGGTGGTTTTGGAATTCCAGGAATGGGTGGTATCGGAATCAGCGGCGGCATGGGTCCAGGATATGGAACAGGCTGGGGTGCTGGAGCAGGTATTATGCCAGGAGCTGGTTTAGGTGGATATTTTGGAGCAACTGGTGGCATGAACCCTTATGGAATGGGTGGCATGGGCATGGGTGGCATGGGCGGCATCGGTATCGGTGGTATGCCAGGAATGGGTACAGGAATGTATGGAAATATGTATGGAAATCCAGGAATGGGTGGTGGATTCGGCGGTGGAATTGGTGGACAATTCGGTGGCGGTTTCGGAAATCCAGGAATGGGAATGGGTTTTGGACAAGGCTATGGAATGGGATACGGAAATACAATCGGACCTAATCCACAATCATATGTACTGCAACAACAAGGCTTACAATATGACCTACAAGCGGCTCAACAAGCACTTTATCAGAATCAAATGATGGGTTATGGTGGAGCATACGGTGGTGGTTTTGGCGGAAGTATGTATGGCGGAGCACCTTATTACCCAGGAAATATGGGCTTAGGTCTTAGTTTTGGATTTGGATTTGGTTATTAAGTAACGTATTAGAATTTAGATATAAAAAAAGCCTGCTATATGCAGGCTTTTTTGTTTTATATTTTTTAAAATATTTTTATTTCACACCATGGATTAATACTTTTAAATCATCTCTGAAAAGAACTTCGATTTTAGTATCAATTATTTGTTGAACAATACCCGGACCAAATTTTGGATGATCAATAATGTCATTCTTAGCAAATTTTTCTCTTACCGAGTATTTTTGTGACTTATTATTTGTATTACTCATTTGTTCCATCCAAACTTGCTCTATAGGCACATCAACTTTTCTAGTTCTCTTTCTAGTCGTTTTTTTAGTTTTTGATGGATCTTTATATACGTGAATACTTTTGCATGTGTTACACTGTGAGCGATGAGGAGCACCAGTTTTCTTTAAAGATACTATAGTGTGTGCTAAAACAAGATCGCATTTACTGCAAAAACCGTTTGCGTCTTTTCCTACAACAAATTTTACTTCTGACATGAAATTCCTTTTGAGTTTTGATAGGATAAGAATATACAAGGTTATTGCTATGCAAGTAAAGACTTCACGGGTTAATTTATCAGAGAAAGCCAAAACGCTACCTAACGCGTCGGGTTGCTATTTTATGAAGAATAAAGTAGGCGAAATTATATATGTGGGAAAGGCCAAAAAATTAAAAGAACGTGTAAAAAGCTATTTTGATAACTCGGTTAAGTCCCCTAAAACAGAGATACTTGTAAAGCATATTTATGATTTTGATTTCATGCTTACAAATTCTGAAGTTGAATCGTTAATTTTAGAGAACAATTTAATTAAAAAGCATATTCCCAAATACAATATACGACTAAAGGATGACCGATCCTACCCTTACTTGGTTGTCGATAATAAGGATCCATATGCTCGTATTTTGTATTTAAGACGACCAAAAAAGAAAAAAAATAGTACCTATTTAGGGCCATTTCCGCATGGAATGAATATCCATCAAATCGTGAGATTAATAGTAAAAACTTTTGGTCTAAGAGATTGTACTGATCACGAATTTAAAAATAGGAAGACTCCTTGTATACTTTATCAAATTCACCAGTGTAGTGCTCCCTGTGTGGGAAAAATTTCTGAAGATGATTATAAAAATGACTTAAAAAAAGCATTAAGTTTTTTTCAGTCATCTAAAAAATCGAAAATAATTTTAAATGAAATTGAAGCGATGATGATCGATTCTGCTGATAATGAAGAATTTGAGAAAGCCGCTCAATTGAGAGACAACTTACAAATTCTCAATGAGTTTCATGAGAAAAGAAGTAGTCAGGATGTTGAATCTCTTGATCAGGAAAACGTCGATATTATTTCTTATTATGAAGGTGAAGAAGAAGTAGATATGAGTATTTATTTAATACGTTCAGGAGCCTTACTGGGTCATAAAAATTTTCACTTTTCTAAGTTTGATACCTATGAAGAAATTCAAGATGAAGTTATTCGCTTTTTACTGCAATATTACTATGAAACATCAGAAAAAATGCCCGAACTTTTAATTACTCCTTTTAAAGATTCAATTAATCAGGATTTTGAAATTGCGCTTCAAGAAAAAAATGAAATAAAGATTAAAGTACAGAAGGCGAAAGCAAAATTTAAAAATCTTATTGACATTACTCATGAACACGCCAGAGAGAGTCAGCAAGTAAGAAATAATAATAAGCAAAGTGTATTCTTAGCATTAGATAAATTAAAATCAATTCTACAGCTTAAAGATAGACCTCGTCGAATTGAATGTTTTGATGTGGCCATTTGGCAGGGTGATTCTCCTACAGCTTCACAAGTTGTTTATCATGATGGAGAGTCAGATAAAAAATCTTATAGACATTACCACCTAACTAAAAGACCTGAAGGCAATAATGATTTTGCCATGATGGAAGAGTTACTCACTCGAAGAATAGATAATGGTAATCTACCTGACTTATTTGTAATCGATGGGGGAAAGGCACAAGTTAATACGGTTTTAAAAGTGATGAAATTAAATAATATAGATATCCCTGTAATAGGAATTGCTAAATCAAAAAATGTTGATAGCAAGTTCTTTAGAACAAATGCTAAAACCGATGAAAGACTTATCATTCCTAATAGATCAAATCCTTATGTCTTGGGTAAGTCGAGTTCATTATTTAGATTAATTGTTTCAATGAGAGACGAAGCCCACAGGTTTTCAAGAGTTCTTCACCATAAAACTGAATCTAAAAGAGTAATTAAATCATGGATTGATGAAATTCCGTTAATACAGGAAAAAGAAAAACAAAAAATGAGAAAAAAATTAGATCGTCCTGTTAGTGAGTTCAAAATGATGGATAAAATAGAATTGAAAAAGTTTTTTGATTTGTCAGAAAAAAATGCGCAAGTACTATTAATGTACCTGCGCGATGATATAGATTAATTTAAAACGTGAATTATTTTGTTGCCTGCACAGCCACAGTCCATACAACGAGCAGTTTCTTGAATGAGTAAGTTTTTATAGTCTGGTAGATGAGAGTGCATTAGCTTTGCGCCGCAGACCTTACAATCGTCTATAGTTTTCTTAACAGTTTCAGCATCTCCATGATAGCTCTCAAAGCACTCAAATTGGAATTCTTCGTTTTTCGTCGACATAGCAGTGTTCTCCTTAAGTCCGGTAAAGTCAGTTAAAGCTTTATCGGCGTTCTGCTAAGTCACTTAAAAGTGGTTTATTAAATTATTTTAGTGGGAAAATTGGTACAGACTTACAGCATAAAATTTGATAGTTATAAGGTATGGATAATTTGTATCAAGATGCCTTAAAAAGGCTTAAGAATATTGATGATAAGAAGTTTGAGTACTTCCAGGATGCAATTTTTGCCAACATGTCTTGGGACTTTACTATAACTGATTATGAACCAACTTCTCCTATACAAGGGGAAGCAGTACTTGAGCAAGCTCCGGTCGCAGATGAGAAATCAAAAATTTTAGAGTCATTAAAAGATTATTATCACACACAAACTGGACAAAATAAGTCAGAAGAAAAGTATGATTTAAATTTTAAAATTCAAACTAAAAACAAAGTGGAAATATCAAAAGAGCTGATAAACCTTTTCGGTCAAGAATATGAAACTCAATTTTTTGGTGAAAATAATTTTAAAGTACTTTTTTTAACAGATGAAATAGTGGGTAATAAAAACACAAAAGGTGATATTTTTGATTTTTGTTTTGAAGAAGATGTAGCTCTCTTATTTAGAAAAATGGTTGGTGCTATGAACTTAGATCAATCGGAATATAGAATTATTGAGACAAATGCGGATGATTCGTTTGAATTATCTAAACATATTATTGCTCAATACAGACCTCAAGTAGTTGTAACTCTTGGGGCAAAGTCTATTAGCAAGGTACTTGATAAAAAAACTAGGCTTAATCATGTTCATGGGCAGAGATTTTCTGGAAGTATAAATGATTTTAGTTTTGATATATTTCCTATCTTCCATCCAGCCTATCTTTTGTTCAATCAAGACATGAAAAAAACCACTTGGAATGACTTACAGAAAATAATGAAGAGAATTGGTAAGATTTAACCTCCTTGAGTGTTCCCTATAAATTACATACAATAAGAAGAAGGTATTTTCCAGGACGGGAACGTATAATGAAATTGATTTTAATAATACCTATATTCTCTTTTTGCGCATTCGCATCTTCGCCTAAAATTAAGGTGTTATTAGATAAAGAGTTAACTTCGGTTAAAATTCAAGGTGAAGACCTTTCTGCTAATTTTCATAATACGAATAAGTTAAAGCGCTATAAAGGTGATCGACGAATTAAGTTTAACTGTCATTCTTCAAAATCTGATACAAGTGCTAAATCAGTTCAAATAGCTTCTCTTAAATCGCCATCTGGAATAATAAGTTGGAATGATATTAAATACAAAGGTGAGTTTCATTTAGTTTCTACTCCAAAAAAAAATAGATGTGATTTAATTCATAATGTTTCACTTGAAGATTACGTGAGTTCACTTCTCAATAAGGAGATGAATCATACTTGGCCAATTGAAGCTTTGAAGGCTCAAGCAGTAGCAGCAAGAACCTATGCTTATCAAAAAATTCAAACGAATCGTTCAAAAAATGGATCCGATAATCAATACGATATTATAAATTCTGAGTGGCACCAAGTAAGTGGGTCCCTTAGAGATATTACAGAGCAAACCAAAACAGCTTCAGGTGAAACTGAAGGTTTAATACTTATGACAAAAAGTGGTAAGTTGGTACCTGCCTTTTTTCATTCAAAATGTGGAGGGAGAACAATTCTTCCTCGCTATGTTTGGGGAGAAAAGGTTGCAGGATATGAATCTGTGGACTGTCCCTTTTGTAACCCTCATGGAAAAAAATCATGGAAATTTGATATGACAAAGGATCAGTTTAAAGGGCTTGTTAAAAAATTCTTAGGTGTAAAAAAGAATAAAAATGTTTATATGATGTTTGACCAAAGAGAAAAAGAAAGAATTCATCTTTACTCAGAAGGTGAAAGTAAATCAATTTCTAAAGCTAAATTTAGAAGTGCACTGGGCCGAGATAATCTTCCCTCAAGTCATTTTGACATTAATGTAAGTAAGAACAATGTTGAGTTTTCTGGGGATGGTTTTGGACACGGAGTTGGAATGTGTCAATTTGGTGCAATGGAATTAGCTAAAAGAGGCTATAAATATAAAGACATTTTAAAACATTATTATCCTAACTTTAATTTAAAAAAGATTTATTAAATGAAATTATTTTTACTAACATTCTTATTCTCATTAAATTGTTTATCGCAAACAATCTTGATTGATCCGGGTCATGGTGGTATTGAAGAGGGCGCTTTATCTGAAATCTCAGTTGGAAAAAATATTAAAAAAATTATATATGAAAAAGACATCACTTTAGATATCGCAAAGCTTTTATATCAAAAATTAAAAAAACATTATAGAACTTATTTAACCAGATCAATTGATAGAACTGTAACTTTAGAAGAGCGAGCAGAAATGGCGACTAAAGTGAAGGCAGATTTTTTAATTTCAATTCACGTTAATTCAACCAATGAATCTCAATCCCATGGATTTGAAACATATTATTTGGATAATCATGATAATGCAGCAGTCTCAAAAGTTGAAAAGCTAGAAAATGTTGTTCACACTCATAACGGTAAAGATTTAGAAATAAATAAAATTTTAATTGATCTCGTTATTTCTAAAACGGCTAAAAGCTCAAAGCATTTAGCAGAAACAATTCATAGTCAGCTTCAATCAAAAATTAAAAAATCTTTTAAAATGAGAGATCGAAGTTTAAAGCCTGGTCTTTTTTACGTTCTGGCCCTTTCTAAAATTCCAGGTGTACTTCTAGAAGCAGGATTTATGTCCAACCAAAAGGAATTAACAAAATTGATTTCTAAGGATTTTCAAGAACAGTACGCAGAAAGTATTTACAAGGGAATCTTAAAAGCTACGGGATATAAAAAACCTAGGCAAGAAATCTCTCTCTTCTAATATAAAAATCTGGACCTTGATAGATCCAGATTTTTCACGAGAGAGATTTTTATTAGTAACAAAGTCTGCTTGGTAATAATATTACATTTACTTGTCCACCACCGTAACCGTATCCGCCGTAACCAGATGATACTTGTACCGAAATAGATCCTGATTTAATTCCATTAATTCCACATGAAGTAGTAACTGTTTGTAGAGTTGATAGAGTTTGGATCCCAGTTACCATTGAACCTTGTCCAATACCTTGAACTGAACATAAACTTACTATTAGTTCACTCATACCGTTTTGATCTCTAATTACAACTACATGTCCTTCAGGTGTTGCTCCAACATAAGTATTTTGAATACCCATATTCATGTTTGGTTGGAAGCTTTGACCATTGTTATTAACTCCAAAAGGTTGAAGTCTATAACCACCTTGACATTGAACTTGTTGAATAACTGTTTGCAAGCTTCCAACATTTGCTGGGTATGTTCCATTTTGACCATTGAACCCATTGTTAAATCCATTATTGAACCCGTTATTAAAACCGTTCAAATTTCTGTTTTGGCTATTTCCATTTGAATTATTATCGCTCCCACAGCCAACTAATGCTAAAAGCATTATTAGAGCAATAACTTTTAATAATTTTGATGTTTTCATTTCTCTCTCTCCGTTTACAATTTTTTAAAATTACTACCTTACTTAAAGCAAGGGGTATGCCAAAGAAGCAGTCAGCTTGAATAGACATGAAAAACCTTTAAAATCAGACACTTAGGACGTATGCGGGCGAAGTTAAAAACAGCACTTTTTGTGTAGTTTTTAACATTTGACCAAAAATTAGACACTTTTTT
>CAYGTU010000132.1:2018-8679 GCA_964352945.1 uncultured Bacteriovoracaceae bacterium | reverse complement strand
ATCATATCTTCCATTTTCTTAAAGATATTTTTTCTGATTTTTTTATTTTTAAGCATCAAACTCAAGAAGGAATTTACATTATTCCCAAAGTCATTCTCAATTATTTTAACGAGTTCTTCTTTTTGTTCAAGAACATTTAAATCATAATTTTTAGAGATTTCATTTTTCTTAGCATATAAATCTTTAAATATTTTCACATACTCTTGCTTCTTTTTTGCAGCTTGAAACTTCGAATTAAGACATAAGGACTCACAAATATTTTCTTCAGCTGGATCTACACTACATTCTGCTTCAGATTTAGCATCTCGTGAAAATGGTGACATTCCTTTTTCTATTTCAGTAAGTTTTTCATCTCCAACACAAGAGGCTTTATTATATATATTTTTAAATGAACACTTTTCACCTAAACTTCTATCTTCATCAAAACCATAGAATTCTGAATAATTTCCAATTTCTTCTTTTATATTTGTGAATTGTTCTTTGAAATTTTGTCCAATTCCTTGAAGAATTTCATTCTCAATAGAATCTTTTCTACTAGCAACCTCTTCTGAGTAGCCCACAATTTTATTATTATGATCAAGACATTCTCCACATGTATCTATTTTATTTTTTTCTGATAGACAAGATCTCACAGAGAGATTTAATAATCCTTTTGAACTATTTTCAAATTGCTCAAAGCCGTTAGTTGCATCACATTCATCAGCTAAAGCATTTAAACTAAAGAATAGTAAAAGAATTAATACTTTCATTAGATATGTTTACACTCCGGACCAGGTAAAGATTTTAAATATTTTTTCTCAAATATATTTTTAAAACACATTAAGCTATTTCGATAAGATTCTGCACTATCATCACCCTCTATATCTTCTAATTCATAGGCGATATATTCGAGGATGTTTTCATTGTCCTCGTCTTTATAAGATGTAAAGTCAATATTAGGATATTGTTTAACCATGTCATAAATTAGTTTTTCATAAGATGCATCTACTATAGAAACAAGAAATGGAACTTCACCAAAGCTTCCGTCACATTTAATTTTTGAATAATTTTCATCTAAAAATTTCTTAATTGTTTGTTCTGTAGACTTTACAAGTTCAGGAGGAAGTTCTCCATGCATACATGTTGGATTTTCAACTCCTGCTAAGCTATGGAGATATTTGTAACTTCTATAATATGTCTTACAAGGACCATTTCCAGCTTGATATCCGACTCCATCAAACGAAGAACAGAGTATTTTTACTTTACCTGGATCAGGAACAAGCTCATTTTCCACCGCTGCTATCCATCTCTCTGCCGTTGAAGCCACACCTACATCCACAGCGATTTCTTTCTCATCTGTTAGATTGTAAGCACTCGGGCAATTACTTGTGTGTCTGGCCATGGCAATTCCTGTATTCGTAATTAATAAACCAAGCAACAAGCCGATGTATAAAGGGTTTCGCTTCATTTGAACCTCTCCAATAAGTATAACTTCTATGATTTCAGCTACTTTATCGGTATCCGAGCAAATTACTTTAGTTTGGTTTATCTTAAGTCTTAATTTATTTATGGCCTAATGATTTCCGTATTTTATCTCTAAACTACTGAAATTCCTTAATGAAATATTATTTGTTTATGACTCAGATTTTAGGCTCACTTAATATGGTAATTTAGATACTTAGTAATAATTACAAATATTCTAATTATTATTCTTCATTTTATATTTACTGCTATATTTCGCGCACATTAATCAATTTTATAATTTAATAAGGGGAATTATTATGAAAAATTTATTGTTTGTATTGCTATTGTTTGGAAGTGTTTTAAGCTTTTCTCAAGATTCATTTTATACTAGGTATAGAACTACTGAAGAAGTTGTAAAGTTTCATGCCTATGGATTCTTACCATATGGATCAAAAGTTAAAATTGAAAGTGTAACTCTTGACCTTGATTCACCTAAAAGAAGATATGAAAAAAACTTATGTAAAAATTCTACTTGTTATACTGCGGTAATTAGCTATTCAAATGGACACGAAAAAATATTTACTGTTAAAGTAGATAAAAAAGTAATTCGTCAAACAAACAGAAGAGATTATTTTGGTGATCCTGTAGCTGATACTTGTAAGGTTATTAAAAATATAACAACTTACCACTCAGAAACTTACTCTGGCTTTTACCTGGATGATTCTATTCACGAAAAATGTAATTAGACTACAAGATATTTAATCTACTCTTAGTTTTATGACTAAGAGTAGAGGTCACTTGCTTCAATATCCATCGCTCTAGAACTCATGATATATTCTCCGGCTCCTTCGAATAGATCTCTTTTATCCATGAAGGTTTGAGAATCGAATCTTTTTCATATCCAGTTGCAAGGTACAGATTCAAAAAACCAAGCTGGAAGATTTTCTCAGACTCTATCTCCCCCTTGATCCCATCCCCAAGATTAGAATCAATATAGATCCTTGAAGCCTTATCAAAACTAGCCGATGCCACTATAAAGTCATTTATTGACATGAATCCATTGAATTCAAATCCATTTTTTTTACAATAGGTCTTCCAGTTCAAGTGAACTAACTTATCATCATCAATGAGGACAATCTGATTTGAAACTAACACATCCCCCACAATACTGGTCATACTCACCATAACATAATTCACGAGGGACTTAGGGAGGAGTTTGATTCCTGACGAAAGACAGCGATCCTGAATCGCCTGCTCTTCGTCCCTAGCAGTAACAAGGACACTATGGTCAGAATGATTAAGCTTAAGGATCGTATCAATCCCGTCGTAGTTCTTATCCATGAGCTCAAAATCACTTAGAAGGAGGATTTTAGGATGAAGGGTCTGATATTTAGCGAACATCTCTTCTACTGAATGAATATGCTCAACTTTAGATTCAAGATTTTCAAGACGTTTATTCCAGACTTCATGAAAAGCCGGATCATCATCAAGGACAATAATTCGATCGTATTTGTAGGCGTCAATCGATCCAATGAAAGTAGCCGGAGTTTCAGACTTAGGGAGCGTAATTGTAAAAGTAGTCCCCTTCCCTACAATCGAATCAAAACTGATTGTTCCACCAACCGCTTCAAGATCCTGTTTCGCATTGAAAAGGCCAAGTCCATTACCATTTTTCTTAGTAGTAAATCCTTTGGAGAAAAGTTTTTCTTTAGTTGCGGGAGAAATCCCAAGACCCTTATCACTTACTTTAATGACATTGTAATCACCTTGGGAAGTTAGTCCAATCGTAATCACTCCAGACTTTCTACCAAATGACTCAATCCCATTATTAATAAGATTAGAAATAATAGATTTAAGTGAACTTCTCTGAATCTTAGAAAACAATCCATAAGAATTGGGGCCCGGCTCTTCAAGAATTTCTATTCCTGAGTGATTTCTATATTCAATACTCTTTTCAGTAACCACACTTGTAATTAAGCTTAATAATTCTTCCACTTTGATTGCAGGCAAGATCTGAGAAGTTTGTTTATTAGTCTTGAGCAAATTAAACGTTATTTCTTCAATTCTATTGATTCCCATCTGAATTCTTCTTCGAGATTCTTCTGGCAGTGGTGCTATTTCTTCCTTAATACTCTTCAACATTTCAAGTGGAGATCTAATATCATGTGCAACTTGAGTCGCCATCTGACCTAAACTGGCACTTCGGCGCAGCTCTTCTTCACCCCGTGAGTTCGTAATAAAATTATTAATCGCTTCTCCTAAAAACTTTATTTCAAAAATAGAAACTTTTGAAAGATCAATTGTCTGACCTGAGTTTAGTGCTCCTACAATCCCTTTGAGGGGTGAATAAATATAGTCCTGTGAAATCTGTCCAAATGAGCGGTGAATAAAAAAGAAAATAACTATAAGAACAATTAAAAATATCACTTCAAGAAAAACGATATTAGTTAAACCATTCGGTGACAATAATTTTATAGGCAATTTTGTTTGACCGATAAATTCACCATCAAATGAACCCAAACTGTTTTTAATAATTTCAAATTGAGTGCTGCATGTTTCACATACAGCGATGCTGGGGTTCATTATCTTGAGTCTAGAAACTAGCTGATTAGTTGAGAAGTAGATCTTTAAATAATGTCGACAGCTTCCGAGCTTGGAATCTAGAAAGTCATTCAAATAACAAATCTTTAATTTACTTTCGAAATTTGAAGGCGAACCTAATCCAAATATTTTATTTCCATTCATCTCATGAATAGAAACCCCTTTAATGGTATCATCATTAAAATTAGAAAAGAGGATTTCAACATCCAAGAGTTTATTTCGCCTTGTTAAATCCCCTGATCGAAGAAAGTCGATGAATGTGTTCGAACTTGCAAGAATAGATAATTTTTCGGAAATATTATACTGGTAGGATAAAATCGTTGAGTTCAAATCTTTCAACTGACGTTTTTCTTCCGTTTGAGCATAACGAACTGAAAATATCACTTGAGCAACAATAGCAAGTAGAATGATAAAAGACATTGTCTTGAATGTTATCTCCAAGTATTTACTGTTTACACTTTCAATTTTCATTATTTACTCATCTCAATTTTTAATTTTTTCCATCTATCATCAATCATTTTAAAATCTTTTTTTTCTGGTTGCTTTAGCCAACGATACTTGCTCAGATTTAAAAAATAATTATTATAAAGTGCAACCAAGTGTTTGTTGTCATCTTTATTTATTCCACCATAAGGAGAGAAGTAAAAAAAAGTTTTCTGAAGTCTACTAAGAAATTCAGGACTCGCAATTTGGTTATAAACGCAGACTGATGCTTTGTCAGAATTCATTATTGAAATCAAATCCGCAGTCACATGGGACAGCTTTGGGTGAACCATCAAACCAAAATCAGATTGCAAATCCTTCATTGCAGTTATCAAGCCTCCGAGCCAGTGATAAGAAAAAGCAAAATTTGGCTGCATAACAAGACTATCGACTTCATTAGCAATCACAACCTTCGCCCTGTTTTTATCTGCTGAATTATTTGCTTGAAAAAACTTTAGATTTTCTAGGATCTCTAAACCTTCAGTTGCATCATCCAACACAACAACAATCTTACTTTTTGCAAGATCAAGCATATTCTCTAAAGACAATCCATCATTGATATTAATATTTTTCTTGTTCCACATAATGCCTGTGAAAGCTAAAGTTAATATTCTCGTATTCTTATTAAATTCTATATTTTTAACTTTTTCAGCAACTAGTGGATGATAAGGGGAGTTAATCAAACCCGGGATATTGCTATGATTTAATTTTTCTTTTACCACATTAAAAATCGTATTAGAGAATATTACTAACTTGTGGGTCTTAGGATTTTCATCCCATCTTCTAAGGAATTCTGAGTTTGAATAATATTCGTCAACGTAGAGTTCTACATTACATTTTTTTTCAACAGATTTGATGCCATCGGCAGATAAATACCCCCACCAAGACAAAATATTGACTTTTTCTTTCTCAGCACTCCATACAGAAGATGTGATTAATAAGAGTAGTATGATTACTCTGTTCGCTCTAATATATATTCTATCCATCCAGGCTCCACTATTTTAGGATTATTGTAGTCGCGTATTTCATTGACTATTTTAAGTTTAGTATGCGTGATCATTTTCTCTAGATCCGAAGCATTTTCATATATTCTAACCCTGTACTCGTGTTCAAACTCTTCCCCATCTACTTGATATTTGTCTTTCCAGATTCCTCTTTGATTTTTTCTCTCTTTTAGATCGTATGCCGGGATATAGTTAACAGTTCGACCTTCATACTCAAAAGCATATGGAGCAGAAAGATGCCAAAAATCTGGATGATAGTAACTTAAACTTACTTGCCCATTTGGGGACAAGTGGTTTTCAAAGACACTAAACATTTGCCTAACATCTTCATCACCAAGGAGGAGGCAAAATGAATTATAAGCAGCAAAAATGCGATCAAACTTAACATTAGATGTATATTTCAAGATATTTCCAATCATTATTTTGTCATCCGGAAGCTTAAGATACTTTTTGAAATCTGGTGACAATTCATTAGCACTTATATCCACGCCTTGTTCTAAAAGGAAATTCGCAACCCTTCCATATCCGGCAAATGTCACGAGAGATTTATGACCTCGCGTAAATTCAAGATAATAATCTAAGTCATCAAGAAATGATTCCGAGTGTGCTTTATAAATCGCCCAACTCTTTTCGTAATGGTTCATACTAATTCCTCATTAAAGAATTCTCATCTTTTATAAATTTATTTGATTCTGAATTTTTCATTTTTATCTACTACTTTCTTTAGAATTTTAAAAGCGTTTAAAGATGAAGGAAAGCCACTGTATACTGCAAGATGAATTATTATCTCTTTTAATTCTTCCTTGGTTCCACCACTATTAAGAAATCCTTTCATATGAATCGCTGTTTGATCCTCGCGGCCCATTGAGATTAAGGAAGAGATTGTGACTATACTTTTTTCTTTTAAAGTTAAGCCTTTCCTATTCCAAATATTTTCATAAGGAAATTCACGGATAATATCAGCAAATTCTGAATCAAGACTATCTAAAATATCTCCAAGCTCGGATTCGTAATCACCATAAAGTTTTTTCATAATTTCAGGGTTTTTCATTTTAACACTCACTGTTAATCGTTGTCATTTTTTAAGTTATCTACAATATTAAAAATTTCATTACAGTTTTTCTCTAAAG
>CAYGTU010000132.1:0-2008 GCA_964352945.1 uncultured Bacteriovoracaceae bacterium | reverse complement strand
CCCAGATCAACCACATCAACAAAGATAACTCATTCAATACACTTATTCTCTAAAGTAAGTTTTCTAGAAAAAATTTCAGATAGAATTTCAGATGTTTCTTTAGAAATACTTTCATCATCTTTAATAATCTCAATTGTAGCCATAATCGAATTTATATCGGAAAGAATGTCGTGTTTTAAATTTCTAATGGATTCTGTATTCATTTGTTCCCCCTTTAATCTTTTCTAATGCTTTAGATATCGTCGATTTGCTTATCATTAGTTTTTTTGCAGCTTCAATTTGCTTTCCATTTTTTTCATCCATAGCAAAAAATATTGCTTTCTCTCTTACAATCTCTGAGAAATCTTTTAAACCAACTCTAGAAAGTAGCTTGATTTGCTCTTCTGTAAAAAAATTCTCAGAATTAATACTATTTACTTGTTCAAAAAACTTTTTTGGTAAATCAGAAACTTTAATATAGCCCAAACTATTTACGTGCCAATTTTCGACTAAATCAGATATTTCTCTTGAATTCGCTGGCCATTGATAGCTCTTTAGAATTTCTTCGACTTCTTCATCAAGTACTATTTTTCTTTCTTTTTTATTTAAGAAGAATTGTATAAGTGGAAGGATATCTAATTTTCTTTCTCTTAATGGTTTTAAATTAATTTCAAAAGTTTTTATTCTATAATAGAGATCTCTTCTAAATTTCTTTTCAAATACTAATTCATCGAGTAATTCGCAAGTTGCACAAATTACTCTAAATTTAACTTCTACTGGTCTCTCTGAACCAACTGGATAGATGATTCCTTCATCAAGTGCCTTTAATAATTTTTGTTGTGCTCTTGGAGTTAAGGAATGAACTTCATCTAAAAATAATGTCCCGCCTCTAGCCTTTTCAATTAAGCCCTTTTTATCTCTTGTTGCTCCTGTAAATGATCCTTTTACATGTCCAAAGAGTTCTGAATCAATCATGCTATCGCTAAATTGAGAACAATTTAGAGAAACAAATTCTGCATCAGAACCTTTTGAAATATCGTGAATAATTTTGGCCAAGCATGTTTTTCCAGTTCCAGATTCACCAGAAAGCAATATTGATTTCTCAGAAAGATTTATTCTTTTTATTATTTCTAAGCTATCTCTTGTTTGAGGATCATATGTTATAAAATTTTTATTTAATAATTCCTCTACATTTCTTTCATTTTTTAAAAGATCTAGCTTTTTAAAAACTAATTCTATTGCATTTGTTGATATAGGTTTTACTAGATAATCCATGCATCCTAACGTATATCCTTTCTTAACAATATCAACATCATCATTTGAACTTAAGATAACATTATATAGACCTAAGTCTTTTGCTTTTGAAACTAATTTTAGCCCGCCCCATCTTTCTTCTAAATCTAAATCAAAGAACGCAATATCAAATTTTTGAGTCTCTAATATTTCAAGACCTTCTTTTAAACTCTTTACTGCTGTAACGAATCCATATCCCTTAAGTTTTTCTCTTAACGAGAAAATCCAAAGTTCGCTATCATCAACAATAAGTATTTTTCTATTTAATTCCACAAAGAATCTATACCCGACAAGTTTCGTCAACGCAACTTTTTGTTTCGAATTGGAAACTATTTTAATCTTTCTTTTTTTTCTAACTCAATAATTACAAACTGTTAGCTCTATTTCATCTTTGAAATTACTTGGCACTTCAATTGCTTTATCCCGGCTAGGAATACAAATTTTATTAATCAAACAAGGAGAATGAAGTGAAAAGTAAAGTACTAAGCAAAACAGTAACATCTGCATTACTCATGTCTATCATGACAATGAACTCAGCTTTGGCCCTTCCTTATCAGAAGACAAATATTAGTGATTTGACATCAAAAATTTCATTAAAGGACGCTGGAACTTTAATCGGGGATCATTTAAATAAAAATGTCGTTTATGTAAAACCAGGAACAAAGAAATTTAAAGGAAAATTTTATTTAACTAATGGTGGAATTGAATGCCAAGATCTTTATGAACTTAGAAAGTT
>CAYGTU010000131.1:7840-8746 GCA_964352945.1 uncultured Bacteriovoracaceae bacterium | reverse complement strand
CACTTCTATATAAGATAAAGTTCTTATTCAATTAGTTATTGATTTAACTTATCAAGATCCAAAACTATTTTTCCATTACTGGAATGATACAAACTTATTAGCCAAGTGGGCTAAATTTTTAGAAAATCCAAAATATGGGATGGATTTAGAATCTCAAAATGCTGTTCTGGCAGAATATAAAGCGAATGAGTTAGCTCTTACAAAAATATACAATGATGTTAAAGTTGATGTTTGTGTTGGCAAAAATGATCCAGTTTATTTTAAAAACAAAGTGGAAGATTTTTTATCAAAACATTTTGGCGGTGTAACTTATTATAATTTTGAAAAATCATCTCATTTTCCACATTTGGAAGAAAGTGAGAAGTTTATAGAAATTTTAATTAAGGCATAGCCTTTAAAATTTTCTTTAATTTTATTTTGTTTGGATAATAAGTAGTTAAGTATTTTAATTTTTCTTTATTACTCATGACGATTTCACTTTGATCGATTGACCAACCCTTTGTTAAAAAACCGTCTTTAGTAAATCTAATAATTACTGGGACAATAATTCCAGAAAGTAAATCACTGGTACAACCAATTTGAGAAGCAAATTCTCTTTTATTTTCAAGTAAATCAAAAATTAGTTCAAATGCATGAGAAGGAATTGATTCAATTGGATAAATTGAAAATAAAGCTTTGATTGGATGCTGGCATTTTTGAATTTCATTGAGTTTTCCAGCAAAAACATCCAAGTTTTTCTTTCTATAATCAAAGCTCATTCCCCATTGTCTAAATCCAAGATCAAGAGCTGAAGCTATGGGTTTTTGATTTCTCTTAGCACATTTATGGAGTTCAATTTTTGATTCCATTCCCGATTTTGTAGTTACATCAACAGCATCAATAATAAAGTCAGCCCATTCACAAATT
>CAYGTU010000131.1:5690-7830 GCA_964352945.1 uncultured Bacteriovoracaceae bacterium | reverse complement strand
GAACACCTTTATTAAATATTTCACATTGAATATATGGATTAATTTTAAGTAGTTCAATTCTATGAAACTCAGCTTTATTCTCACCAACATTATCTAATTTAAAATGTTGTCTATTTAAATTACTAATATCATATTCTCCATTATCAGCGAGATAAAAATTCTCAACACCAACTCTTGCTAGAGCTTCTATACATGCCCCTCCAGTACTACCACAACCTGCTATCGCAATTTTCAATTCTTTTAATTTCAATTGAGTATCATGAGAAACAAAGTGAAAATTTCTCGATGTAAGCTCATCGTAGAATGATTGATGCTTATTTTTAGGCCATAAATCAAATTCATTTTTAATTAATTTTATTTTTTCCATTTTCAACCTTTTTATCATTAAAGCTTTTTAAAATATTCCGATAGGAATTTACTGTAGAGTGTATCGGAACTAATAAAGGAAAGATTAATATGTTTAGAGTAATAATTCTTGAAAAACCAATTAAAAATTTATTTATTAAAGAAGTAAGGGATGCTTTTTGTGATTCAATTGCTCTAAGGCAATCTTTATTTCAAGAGCAAAATGCGCTTTTTTTAAGCCTAGATAAATATGATTTAATTTCGACTCATTTAATACTTTATTACGATGATAAACCGATTGCTTATTTTAGAGTTACTAATTTTAATGATTGTGTCGATTATAAGCAGCCGTTACCTATTGAAGCTACGGTAAGTGGTGACAATGAAAATAAAAAATTACTAGATAATTTTATCAAAACTAATCCAAATCCTATACATCTTGGATTGCTTTGCAAGGATAAGGGCTATAATAAGGAGCTCTTTAGAGTAAACATCCTGCATTTTATGGTTTGGATTGCTATAACTTCTGTTGGTGAGCATTTTTCCAAAGTCGGATTTTGTTCTACCCCCAATGCAGATAATTCTGTCACAAAGCAACTTAGATCAGTCGGTGAATGTTATGTTGGAAATGAATTTATTCATCCCCAAGTTCCAAAAATTCATGAGCTAGTAATAGTTAATCAAGTTTCAACAGAGCAATGGGAAAAATGGGAAAAAATTTACTCGAGTATAATAAGTGAAATAAAAGTTATTAATCAAGAAGGTGGCGTTATCAAAAAAGTTGCTTAAGCTACCAGCTTAAGGTGAACTTTTCTACATTATTATCTCTCGTGTATATTTTTTGAGCAATTGCTTCGCCTAAATGTGTAAAGCTAAGCTGTGCAGCACAAGCAGCTGATCGATAAGAACTCAAGTATTTATTACCGGTTAGATTTTTTTTAATATCCTCAGTTAATCTTTCTTTTTGTTTTATTTCCACGGAAATAGAGTTGAAATTTGCTTTTTGTATTTTATAGTCGAAGTTTTGTTCGTAGATTAGTATCGTTTCTTCAAATAGTTTACTATAAACTTGCATTGGAGAATTAAGATCCTCCAGCTCTTTTGCTACAAGTCGATTCTGATCAATTTGGGTAATAAATGTTCCTATTTGTGAAAATTGATCATCAGTTATTCCTGACTTCGCTAGAAATTGAAATAAATCTAGTAAAAGTTCAACGCTAACACTCATGTCTGGTTGCGCTAAAACATCAAAGGGGATTTTTAAAGATTTTCGAACAAAGTTATAAAATTTTTCTCCGTAAAACTTCTTGATATACATAAGAGGTACAAGACTATTTCTTATTTTTGAACCACTTGATAAAAGGTATTTTGATGGCAGAGTTGGCTTTTTTACCCATTCAAAATCAATATTACCAGTTAAGAAATCATTGGTATTAATATCAAAGTCGCTTGAGATTTTTGATATTAAAGATAAGTCAAACTCGTGAGAATTATCTAGTTTGCAAATATGATTATTATATACACTAAGGTATTCAGACACATCTAAATTTTTAATTTCGCATAGTTTTTCTAAATTTCCTAACAAAGAAATATTAGATACTACAGATTTGAAATCTTGGTTTTGCATTTGCATAAAAAAGCTCTTTTATTTCCTGGTTAGATTCACTCATTTTCTTTACTAGTTTTTGAAGATAAGAATCAAAAAATGATAACTGAGTCTTATTTTTAAAAGCTTGGTCATCTAGCCAAATTGTGAGTTGATGATTTAGTTGTTGTTTAGTAGTCTGCGTTTGGA
>CAYGTU010000131.1:0-5680 GCA_964352945.1 uncultured Bacteriovoracaceae bacterium | reverse complement strand
AATCACATTGAATTTGAAAAAATTGTTGTTTTTGGAATAGAATAGTCTCAAGTAAATCGGCAACTACAATGTCGGCGCCTTTGAATTTTTTTGAGATAAGTTTTTCAAACTGCGAACCGAATACTTTTGGATCGATCGAGTGTTCTACAACTTTATCAAAAAATTCACTTTTAATACTTTCAAAATTTTTAATCTTTGAGGCTATTCTAATTATTTCAAAAAACAAGACAGAGTTAACAGGCAACTGAGGATCAAATAACCACCAATCTTGAATTTTACTTTTTTTCAATTCTTTTAGAAATACATCTTTTCCAAGATAATCCTGAAGGGCCATAATAAACGGATAAGCTGATTTCATTGTAGTGAAATAATTGCCTATAAATTTACTAGGCAATACATTTTTCCCATGAAATTTCATTACATTATCAAGAGGAACAAATCCCATATCAATCTGATCAAGCGAGACATTATATAAAGTTGATATTTTTAAGAATTGATCAATTGAAAGCCTTAATCCAAGTTCGCCACTTTCAAGTTTTGAGAGATGACCCTGAGTAATATTTAAAATTTTACAAACCTCTTCTTGTCTTAAGCCTGAAAACTTTCTTAAGTTTTTTAAGGTTACATTTGGTGCTGTGGGAGGCAGAAACCAGTAATCATTATTTTTTGAATTCATTTTAACTCCTTGAGAATATACAACTTAAAAGAATTATATATATTCACAATAGAATTATTCAAGCATTTTTATGACAAACTAGCAATTGTATAATCTACGTCTTTGTTGATACGAATACTTGTCTAAAACTCTTTAAAATTGAGCTTAAAAAAAGGTTTTTTTTTTATGCATTATTGTGTTATTTTATTCTTAAAGGAATAATTGTCGGATTCGAGGAGGGCCACTTGGTTGTTTTTATTGATGATGAACATCAAATGAGATATCTATTTAAGGTTTTTTCTAATGGCTACTTTGATTGTCCAGTTCACTGTTTTGGTAATATTAAAGAAGCTGAAGTATTCATAAAATCTAACCCAGTTAAGTGCGTTATTTGTGATCATTTTTTAAAAGGTACAACAGGAATAAAATTTTTAATAGAATTAATATCTACTGATATTCTGCTTTATCTCATTTCAGGATCTTTAGACATTCAAATACCGGATGAACATTCATCAAGGATACATTTAATGTCAAAACCATTTGATTTAGATGATTTTTGCACTCAACTTGCTATGAAATTAAAAAAATAATTACTATTTAATTTCAAGTAATTGAAAATAGGGCTATACCTGAGTCTCTGGCTCTGAAATAGGTGTAACTTTTTTGGATACTTTAGCAAAAATGTTTTAGAATATTATTAATCACTGCTCTTCAAGGATGATTAGGTAGTTATGAATAAATTAAATAAAAATATTTACAAAAATTTTGATTCTATTGATGGAACACATCCTATTAAAACTGGTATTCCAGAAGCTAGAGTTGAGTATAAAGCCCGATATCGTGAGGGTGGCAAACTTTTTTATTTTAATTTTGATTTAGCACGTGAAATTGGTTTGATTTCAAAAAGTCATGAAGAGAAAATGAATAAGACCCTTGAAAAAAAAATCATGGAAACTTTTTCATTAATTATTATCAATGAATACGATATTGAAAATAATATAAAATTTGATCCCAAGAAAATTAAAAATAATACCTATATGGCTACTCGCTATTTACAATTACAGCATTCTGATAAGAAAGGCTATCACTCTGGGGATGGACGCTCTATTTGGAATGGTCAGTATAATAATAAAGGCAAAGTTTGGGATATTTCTAGTTCAGGTTCTGGGGCAACTAAACTTTCTCCTGCCACCTCGAAATTTGGAAGATTCTTTCAATCTGGAGATCCCACTATTTCTTATGGTTGTGGATATGCTGAGCTTGATGAAGGACTTTCAACTTTAATGTTTTCTGAAATTTTTAATAAAAATAAAATTAAAACAGAAAGAGTATTAGCTATTATTGAGTTTGCAGATAATATTGCAATAACAATTAGGGCACATGAAAATTTATTAAGACCAAGTCATTTTTTTGCACCTTTAAAACAGGGCAATCTTCCAACCCTTAAAAAATTAGTAGATTATTATATTAAGTGTGAAAAAGATTCTGGAAATTTTAAAACTGTTTCTAAACTTGGTAAATACGATACATTACTTCAAAATTTAGTTAATTCATTTGCAAGAATGGCTGCTCGTTTTGAGGATGAGTATATTTTTTGTTGGCTTGATTGGGATGGTGATAATGTCCTGATGGATGGAGGTATCATTGATTATGGTTCTATCCGTCAATTTGGAATGTACCATCATGAATATCGATATGATGATGATGATAGATATTCAACAACAATTTCAGAACAAAAACAAAAAGCAAAACACATATGTCAGTCATTTGCTCAGATGATCGAATTTGTTAAGACAGGTTCTAAGAAAAGTATTTCAGAATTTTCTAGTCATTGGTCTCAAGAGGTTTTTGATAAAGAATTCGAAATGAATAAAAATCAAAATATTCTATATAAACTTGGTTTTAATAAGAAAGTGATTCCAAGCTTATTAGAAAAGCATAATGATCTAGTCACAGTGTTTAGAAAAGTGTTTTCTTATTTTGAAAGAGCAACTTCGGTTGAAGGACAAATTAAAACAGCAGATGGTATTACTCAAAATGCAATTTTCTGTATGAGAGATATATTAAGAGAGCTTCCTCAACTATTGTCAGCAAAAGGTGAAATGCTGACAGATGACGAATTTATGAGTGTTATAAGCTCTTCATATGCGACTCAAAAAGATCTTGAGGTTAATGAGTATCGAAAAAATAAAATCAAAGAATTTCAGCGCTATTATTTAGATCTTTTAGAAAACTCAGCAAAAATTCAAAAGATAGATTTAGATCAAGAAATCTTAAATCTTATTACCAGATCTGTTGTTATAAATCGCTATGATAGAGTTACTGGAGATGCCTTAACTTTTATTATTGATGACTTAACTAAGAATAGAAAAAAATATAGTTTAGAAGAACTCTACAATTTAATTAAAGATTTTTGTTTAAATCAAAACTTTGATCCAGAAAATAGAGTATCTAGAAGAATAAAAAATAAAAAATTCAAAAAAGCCTTAGATGGATTTAAAGATATTATAGTCGAGTGTAGAGAAGGTCTATGAAGTTAGTTTTTTATGGTGGTGGGGACCATATTGATAACCGTCAATTAGATAAATCTTTAATTAAGCTCGTTGAAAACAAAAAACCAGTATTTTCTTATATACCTTCTTCATCAGTTGATGCTGATTTAGAGTTTGTAGACTTCGTCAATCAGTACAAAAGATACAACGTCAAAAGATTTCTTACAATGCCACTTGATACCAATACAGATGATGTAATTCTAAAACAAGTTTTTAAAAGTGACGTCATCCATTTAGGTGGAGGTAATACTTATTACTTTCTTCAAACGTTAAGACAGAAAAGAATGTTTGATGAATTAAAGAAGTTTGTAAAACGTGGTGGTATCTTAACAGGCCTTTCCGCTGGAGCAATTTTAATGACTCCAAGAATTGATACAGCTTCATTTCCACAACACGATAGAGATGATAATGACTGTAATATAAAAAACTTCAAATCTCTCAATTTAGTGGATTTTGAGTTCTTTCCTCATTACAAAAACTCCAAAAGATATGATGTCGAATTATTAGAACATTCAAAGTCTTCAAATTATCCCATGTATGCTTGCTACGATGGGTCAGGAATTGTACTCAATAAGGGTAAATTAGAATTTGTTGGGAAAGTCTTTATGTTTGTTAAAGGCAAAAAAGTTAAGATAAACTAGCCAATTTACTCACTCAAATGTTATTTTTTATATTAATTCATGAAATATTTAGGTTTACTCTTATTCATCCTACAATGCACTTTTGCTTTTTCTGCAGAAGAAGTACGTGTAAAAGACCAGAAAATTGATGAAAAGGCATACGAAGTAACTCCTGGAGTTATTCATGTTTATAAAAAGCCCACTTGGTTTGGCTGGTTAGGAAATTATTTCAAATCTAATAAAGAGTTTTTTAAGCGATCATTTGCTAGAGAGAATTGGCATAATCTGGCCCTTATCGGATCTTCTACCTATGTTACAGCAAAATACGATCAAGAGATTCTTGATGAAACCCAGCGCTTTGGAAGAAGTTTAGGTCTAAGTAACGATGACAATACCTATGCAGCTGTTTCTGCTGGAGAAACCAGTTTAATACGAATACCGAGTGACTTTGGATCCATGCTTTATTTTTTAGGAGATGGCTGGACTCAATTCGCAATTATGGGAAGCTTTGGTTATTACGGTTATAAAAATGATGACTATCGTGCACTCTCAGTTGCCTCTCAAATGACAGAAGGATTACTTACAACAGCTTTAATGGTTCAATTAGTGAAGAGATCTTCAGGGCGTGAATCTCCTTTTCGTTCAACGCGAAAAGGTGGAACTTGGAAATGGTTTCCTAATCAAAATGATTTTAATGGTGATGGTTCTAAATATGATGCCTTTCATTCAGGCCATGTTACAACTGTAACAATGATTTGGACTATCATGATTGAAAATTATCCAGAATATACTTATCTAAAACCATTAGGCGGAACAGTAATATCTCTTTTAGCACTTCAGATGATGAACAATGGAGTTCACTGGGCATCTGATTATCCTCTAGCACTTGGAATGGGATATTTATTTGGAAAGATAGCAGTGGAAAATCACATGAGAAGAGTTGATAAAGCAGCAGGAAAAGAAGTATCAAGCTATTTCATAAGTCCTTTACTTGCACCTGAAGGTAATGGCCTACAACTTATTTACGAGTTTTAACTTTTCCAAAAAGAAGAATCAATTTTATTAAATAAATAATTGCTCACGGCCATAAGAGGAATTCCTTCAATTGCTGAAGCATCTTTGGTATCAATCTCAGAAAACAGAGCGATCCCTAGTTTTTCGAGTTTATAGGAACCGGCACAATCAAGAGGTTCATCAATTTGTATATATTCTCTAATTTGTTTATCAGTTAAATTTCTCATCGTTAATTTTGTTACATCTTGGATATTGTGGTGAAACTGATTATGAATGATGCAAATGCTGGTAATAAGCTCATGAGTCTTGCCATTAAACTTTTTAAGCTGATTAAAAGCAGCTTGAGCAGTATGAGGTTTACCCAAAATTTCTCCTTCAAAATGGACGACTTGATCTCCGCCAATCACGATTGAGTCTGGATTATCTTTGGCTATGTCTTGTGCCTTAAGCATGGCCAAAGTCTCAGCGAGCTCAAATGGGTTTTTAATTTTTTTCTTTGCCTCAGATTCATCAACATTGGGCGTATAACAAAGAAATTCTATGTTTAATTTGGAGAGTTGTGCCTTTCTATATTTGGATGAACTTGCTAGTATTATATTTGTCATGAGCTTTAAAAGTATCAAAGAAGTAGAAATTACACTAGCAGAATTTGCATCCAAGCGAGATTGGGATCAGTATCACTTACCCAAGAACCTTGTGATGGCCCTAACTGGTGAAGTAGGAGAGCTAAATGAAATATTTCAATGGCTTTCAGAAGAAGAAGCTGCAAAAGTAATGCAGATAAAGGGACAACAAGTCAGAGAAGAAATGGCAGATGTCTTTTTATATCTTGTTAGACT
>CAYGTU010000130.1:0-8863 GCA_964352945.1 uncultured Bacteriovoracaceae bacterium | reverse complement strand
ACCCCACAATGTAATATGGCCCATTTTCCTGTTTATTCTTGATTCTTCTTTCCCATAAAGGTGAATAGCAAGATCTGAATCTACAATCTTGGAGACAATATTTTCATCATCAAATTTACCATTTCTTGTTCCTAGTAAATTTAACATTAAAGCTGAGTTTTTGAGTAAATAAGGTTTTATTAATTCTATGTCGGCTACTGCCCTCATATGATTTTCAAATTGTGAACAGTTAACGAGCTCCATAGTAATATGACCTGAATTATGTGGTCTTGGTGCCGACTCATTAAGTATTAAAGTATTGTCTTTGGTTAAGAAAAATTCAAAGGCAAATAACCCTCTTGTATTAAGTTTATTCATTATTCTTTTTATGGAGCTTTTTGCTTCAGCTTCAACTAAAGAATTCACTCTTGCGGGATAAGATACGTACCTACAGGTTCCATTTTCTTGATAAGTAGCGACCATTGGATAAAAAATAATATCATTTGAATTTGCCGCAGCAATCATAGATAATTCTTTAGCGTAATCTAGATTGTATTCAAAAAGTACTTTTCCTGCAGATTTAATTTTATTATAAACTTCAATGGCTTCTTCTCTATTATTAACTTTATAAGTTCCCTTTCCATCATATCCTCCCTTGGCCAGTTTTAAATAACCAGGGGAATTAGTTAAATCATCACTTGATCTAACTTCAAAAAAACTAGCAACTTGAATTCCTAGTTTTTGAAAAAAAAGTTTCTCTGAAAGCTTATCTTCAATTAGTTTATATTTATTCGGATCAGGGTAAACTTTAGTTCCGCTTAAATTCGAAGCTTCGATAATTAAGTTACTTTCGATAAATTCATTTTCTAGAGTGACAATATCTACACTTTTAAAAAAATCTATGAGGGATGTTTTATCTGAAGTTTTACCAATAAAAATTTTGTCGGAAACTTTGGCTGCAGGAGAATTTTCACTCTCGCCATAAGTAAAAACTTTACCACCTATTCTATGATAAGCTTCAATCATCATAAGAGATAATTGACCATCACCTAAAATTCCAATAGTGGGGAGAGGGGTTTTACTGTCTACGCTTTGCATTAAGTATTCTCCGTAAAGTCCTGATAATTTATTTATACCTACAATCTATTATAATGTAAACCTAATGCTTCTTATTATGAATTACTAATGCTTTTTCCTTGCTATTACGTTATTGAATAGATAATCTGCAGTTAGTACACACACTCTTTTAGGAGACGCCCATGTGTGGAGTTGTTGGAGTTATCGGGACTCCATATTCCGCTAAAGAAGCTTATCAAGGACTCTTGCTCATGCAGCATAGAGGCCAAGATGCAGCTGGCATTCTTTCCTACGACCTCAATGGACAGTATTTTGAAATTCACAAAGACATTGGACATGTAAATGATGTTTTTTCTGAAAATGATATAACTAAATTAAGAGGCCAGTGTTCAATTGGACATACTCGTTACTCAACAGTTGGTACTGCTAATATCAGAGATGTTCAGCCCATGTTTATCAATTATCCTTTTGGTATGGGGCTGGTTCACAATGGAAACCTAGTGAATTTTTTTAAATTAGCAGATTATTTAAAAGAAGAGAAAAAGCGATTTATCTTTACTCAAAATGATGCGGAAGTTTTAATCAACATGTTGGCTGAAGAATTATCTTCTAACTCTAATAACAGCATTGAATTTTCACTGGAAAGTTTAAAAAAATCTGTAGAATCCATTTTTAGAGATGCTAAAGGTGGATATTCAGTTCTCACTACAATTGCAAATGTGGGATTAATTGCTTTTAGAGATCCACAGGGAATTCGTCCTTTAGTTTGGGGAGAAAGAGATTTACGAGAAGATGAAATCAATCCTTATAATACGACTAAAAAAGCCTATCTTTTTGCCAGTGAAAGTAAAACTTTAGAATTCTTGGGATATTCAAATATTAAAAATGTTCAAGCAGGAGAATTAATTATTGCGACTAATGATGGCAAAATTATTCAAGAGCAATTGTTTAACGAAAAAAAAGCGCACTGTATGTTTGAATGGGTTTATTTTGCTAATCCAGAAAGTAATATGGATGATACAAATGTTTACCAAACTCGTATCAAAATGGGACATGTTCTTGGCAAAAAAATACAAAAATTCATAGATGAAAATAAAATAAATCCTGATGTTATTGTTCCTGTTCCGGATACAAGTCGAGTAAGTGCCATCGCATTAAGTGAAGAACTTAAGATTCCCTATAGAGAATATTTAATAAAAAATAGATATATTCAAAGAAGTTTTATTTTAACAGATCAAGAAAAAAGAGAAAAAGCTGTTGAATTAAAACTTTCTCCTGTTTCGGCTGAAATTAAAGGTAAAAAAATTCTCTTGGTTGATGATTCAATTGTTAGAGGAACAACCTCTAAAAGAATAATCGAGCTTGTAAGAAAATCGGGAGCTACAAAAGTTTACTTTGCTTCTGCATGTCCTCCAATATTAAACCCATGTTTTTACGGAATTGATTTTCCTGATGAGAATGAACTGGTTGCTCATGGTAGAAGCTATGAAGAAATTAAAGCTGAACTTGGAGCTGATGAAGTTATTTATAATGAAATAGATGACTTAAAAAAAGCAATCGGAAAAGAAGAACTTTGTACTGGATGTTTAACAGGTGAATATCCAATAGATAATAGTGAAGCAGTTAACTTTAGAAACTTAAGAGCTAAAAGTAATACTAATTATGATGAACAAAACCCTGAACACCTTAATTAACCAAAGTGAATTAGAACATCTCCATGAAGGAAGTGTAAAATCAATATACCAGAAGAAGGAAAACCTGTTCTTTCTTTTTAGTGATCGCTATTCCATTTATGATTGGGGTGAAATGCCTGATCAGATCGAACAAAAAGGTAATTGCCTTTCAATTATGGCAGAGCTTTTTTTTCAATATCTCGCATCACCCAATAATTGGGAAACAAAAACTTTTCCCATTGAGTATCAAAATTTAGAACTATTAAAACAATTGACTGAAAATGGCTTAGTTCATCATTGCCGAGGATTAAGACAGAATTCAGAAAATAAGTTATTTCTAGAAGTTGAAAAATTTGAAAAATACATGCCAACCAAAGTAGAGAACAAGTGGATCTATTCTGGATATAATAATCATCCAACTAATTCACTTGTACCTCTTGAGGTTATTTTCAGATTAGGTGCTCCAAAAGGTAGTTCCTATTTAAAAAGAAATAAAGATGTTTCAGAAGGCGATAAATTTAATTCTCCCATAATTGAGTTTTCAACTAAATTGGAACCTCAAGATAGGGCCCTGACAAACTTAGAAGCGATTCAAATAGCAGGACTAAGCGAATTTGAATTTAAAAACCTAACCGATTTGACTGCGTTAATTGCTTTAAACTTAGAAAAATTAATCGCTAATTTAGGATTAGAACTTTGGGATGGAAAATTTGAATTTTCCTTTTCAGGTGAATATCCCCACCGATCTTTTAAAATCGTTGATTCTATAGGTTTAGATGAACTTAGAATAACTATTGCTGATAACTTCCCTCTTTCAAAGGAGTTTGCTAGGCAATGTTATATAAACTCAGAATGGTACAAAGAGATTACATTTTGTAAAAAAGAATATGGTGATTCTTGGAAAAGTAAATGCCAACTTACTCCATCTAAACTTTCTAAAGAACAGAAAAGATTAATGGAATTTATTTATCAATCTTTTACAAATCAGTTATCTCTATTTATTGAAAACAAAACTGTCTTTAATGAAAAATACAATATATCAAATTTAAAAAAAGAAATAAAAAATTATCAAGAGGTCACTCTATGAATATATTAATCATAGGTTCAGGTGGAAGAGAGCATACAATCGCTTGGAAAGTCTCTCAAAGTTCTTTAGTTAAAAAGATTTTTGTCATTCCTGGTAATCCAGGTATTGAGCATGAAGAAAAAGTTACGTGTATAGATCTAAAAGATCAATCGAATGAAGCGATCATTAAATTTGCTCTTGAGAATAAAGTGGATTTTGCCATCATTGGACCTGAGAAAAATTTAACGGAAGGACTCGCTAGTATATTTAGAAATTGTAATATTTCATGTTTAGGACCAAATAAAGAATCAGCTAAACTAGAGGGGTCTAAATCCTTTGCCAAAGAAATGATGAAGCTGAGTAATATTCCTACTGCTAGTTATGAAAAATTTGATCATTCTGAAAGAGCTATAAATTACCTTAACTCTCATCAAGCTGATAAACAATTTGTTATAAAAATAGATGGTCTTGCATCTGGTAAAGGTGTGATTGTTTGTGAAAATATTGAACAAGCCAAGAATGCTGTTAAAGATCTATTAGAAATAAATATCCTTAATTTAAATCATCCTGAAATAATTATTGAAGAGAGACTTTTTGGTAAAGAAGTTTCTGCATTTTTTCTCTGTGACGGAAATTCTGGCATCTACCTAGGCAATGCAAGTGATTACAAAAGAATCAGAGATGGAAATCTAGGTCCCAATACTGGAGGGATGGGCGCTTATGGCCCAGTTCCTTGGCTTGCTCACTCATTTGAATCTGAGATACATGATTCAGTAGTCATTCCACTAATGGAAACAATGAAAAATTCTAATAATCCTTTTAAGGGTATTTTATTTATTGGAATAATGATGACTATTGAGGGACCAAAAGTACTAGAATTTAATACTCGTTTTGGTGATCCTGAAACCCAAGTAATTCTTCCTTTGATAAAAAATGACTTACTTCCCTACTTTATAGCTTCAAATGATGGCACGTTAAAAAACTTACCTCCACTTGAGTTTTATAACCAAACTGCCTTACATATTGTTCTTGCATCTGAAGGATATCCAGGGACTGAAGGCGTTCCAATTAAAACGAATAGAAAAGTATTATTTAATGAACTCGAAGAAGGTAAAATCTTTTTTGCCGGTGTAAAAAAAGTTGAAAATAATTTATTTACCTCAGGTGGCAGAGTTATGGGTGTAACAGTAAAAAGTATTACCCATAAGCAAGCAATTGAACAAGGCTATAAAGAATTAAAGAAAATTGAATTTGAAGGGATGCAATACCGTAGTGACATAGGACAAATATTAGAAATATGAAAAATCAGAAAATAAATATCGCAATTTTTGCTTCAGGAAATGGTTCAAATGCAGAAGCATTAATAAAAAAGTCACTAGAATTAGAAAACATTGAAGTAAAACTAATCTACAGTAATAAAGCTAATCCTTTTGTTAAAGAAAGAGCAAAAAAATACAACATACCCTTTTTTCATATTAACTACTCTAAGAATAAAACTAAAACAGAACTGGAAATAATTGAGCTTCTTAAATCATTTAATATTGATTGGGTCTTTCTAGCCGGTTATATGAAAATTATTGAAAAAGAACTTTTAAAGTATTTCTGGGATGAAGAAATGGGGTATTCAAAAATAGTAAATATTCACCCTAGCCTACTTCCACAATTTCCAGGAAAAGATGCTTATGCAGAAGCCTACTACTCCAATGTTCCCGAATCAGGGATAACGATTCACTTAGTTGATTCTGGCATTGACAGTGGTCCAATTATAAAACAAAAAGCTTTTAAGCGTTTTCAAACTGATACTCTTGGTGAATTTAAAGAAAGGGGATTATCAATTGAACATAAATTATATTCTTCTGTCTTAGAACAATTATCATCTAACCAAACTCTATCACCAAACTATTTTACGGAGCAGAAATGAATCCATTTTTAGCGCGAATTGAAATTCACAAAAAACAACCAAAAAATCTATTTCAGATAAAAGAAAATATTAATAAAGAATATCGCTTACAAATCAATCAATTATTCCAAGCCAGTTTGTATACAATTCAATCTGATAAAGAAATGGATTTTGAAACCCTAAATGAAGTTTTCAATGATGAAGTTATCGAAGATATCCTTCTAAAAGAGTCTAAAAACAAGCTCTCTGAAAGCTATAATACATGTAACTGGGTTATAGAAGTTGGGTTTAAACCAGGAGTTACAGATAATAAAGCAATGGCCAGTGCTGAAGCTATTAATATATTCCACAAATACTGTAATACAAATGTTAAAGTATTCACAGGTTCACTTTATTTTATTGAAGGTGATATAAATAAAGAAACTCTTGAAAAAATAGCTGTAAAATATTTTGGAAACTTCTTGCTCAATAGTTTTTCAATCAAAACTTTTTCCGATTTCAAAGATAGCTCGAGATTTACTAAATTACATGTCCCTCTTGTAAAATTAGATGAAAAAAAGTCAGAAACAATTAACTTTAATCAAAAAATGGATGTACTTCTTAAATTAAACAAAGAAAATTGCTGGGCCCTAAGTCAAATTGAAATTGAACAAATACAAAAATATTTTAATGATGAAACTACTAAAAATTACCGAAAAGAAATAGGCCTCCCAGAACTACCAACTGACGTGGAAATTGAAATAATTGCTCAAAGTTGGAGTGAACATTGTAAGCATAAGATTTTTGCCGCAAATATAAATTATTCAGAGAATGAAAAATCAAATTATAAGAAACTTGGTAATAAAACAGTTAGTGGTCTATTTAATGATTATATTAGAGGTGCCACTAAGAAAATCATCGAAAATAATAAGATTGATTGGGCCATAAGTCTTTTTAAAGATAATGCTGGAATAGTTCGCTTTGATGAGAAAATAGATGCCTGCATTAAGGTTGAAACACATAATAGTCCATCCGCTCTCGATCCTTACGGTGGTGCTCTCACTGGTATTTTAGGAGTAAATAGAGACATTCTAGGATGTGGACTTGGAGCAAAACCAATTGGAAATACAGATGTTTTTTGTTTTGCTGATGGTAATAACTTTTCTGATGAAAAAATACAATTACCTGTTGGGTTACTACATCCGGATAAAATACTCGAAGGTGTTCACAAAGGTGTTGAAGATGGCGGAAATAAAAGTGGAATACCAAATGTAAATGGTGCCTTTTACTTTGATGATGATTTTTCTGGAAAACCCCTAGTATTCTGTGGAACTGTTGGTGTGATTCCAAGATCTAATACAAAATATGAAAAACTCTCTGAAAAATACCATAAAGCTGATGACCTCGTTGTGATGGTTGGAGGTAAAATTGGAGCCGATGGAATTCACGGTGCTACATTTTCAAGTATGGAGCTAGATGAAAGCGCTCCAGCTACAGCTGTGCAAATTGGAGACCCTATCACTCAAAAGAGAGTACTTGATTTCATGATGGAAGCCAGGGATAAGATGCTCTTTACTAGTGTTACAGACAATGGTGCCGGTGGATTAAGTTCAAGTGTTGGTGAGATGGCCGAACTTACGGGCGGAGTAGAAATTGACTTGGCCTTAGCTCCTGTTAAATACCCCGGTCTTTCACCTTTTGAAATAATGATTAGTGAATCCCAAGAGAGAATGACTTTTGCTGTTAAAAAAGAAAATATCGAAGAATTTACTCAATTAGCAAAAAGCAGAAATGTTGAAGCTTCTGTTTTAGGAAAATTCACCAATTCAGGTTATTTTACTGCATTTTACAATAAAGAAATTGTTTCATCTTTAAGCCTTAAGTTTTTACATGAATCTTTACTACCAATGGAACTTAATGCTCATTTTGAGGGACCAATAAACTTTAATGATCAAAAACCATGGCATAAAAAATCTTCTAAAAAATCATTAGAGAAAAGTTACAAAGAAATTATGCTTGATCTTCTGGCTAGCCCCAATATTCGAAGTAAAGAAAAATGGGTTAGAAGTTATGATCAAGAAGTACAAGCATCAAATCTAAAAAAACAATATGGTGGGAAAACAGGTCATGGAGCAAGTCATGCTGGAGTTATTTGGATGAAGCCTCATGGCGGAGAAGAAAATAACTCCCTCGTTATCTCTTGTGGATTAAAACCAAGGCTCTCACATTTTGATACCTATCTCATGGCAAAACATTCATTAGATGAAGCAGTTCGAAACTCCCTATGCTCAGGGGGAAATCCGGATAAGATGGCACTACTCGATAATTTCTGTTGGCCAGATCCGATTAAATCAGCAAAAAATCCAGATGGAGATCATAAGCTTGCTCAGCTAGTTAGATGCTGTGAGGGATTATTTGAACTTTCATGTGACTTTGGTATGCCTTTTATTTCAGGAAAAGATTCTATGAAAAATGACTTCATAGGAAAAATGCAAGATGGAAGTGAAGTCAAAATATCTGTTCCTCCCACTGTTTTAATTACAGCGATGGCACAAAATCCAGACATTAATTCAATTCCAAATTCTGGCATAACAACTGCTAATGAAAATATCTTCTTAATTGGAAAGCCTACTACTGAAAACTACACTTACAGTGAGTTTTTAAACTTTTATCAGATTGATGACAAAGATATAAAGGTAGATGACTTTGATGGTAAAAAAAGGATTAAATTTTACAGAAAACTGTATAAATCAATAAAGCTTAATCTTTTAAACTCTATCGGTGATATTTCTGATGGAGGAATAATAACAGCTTTAGCAGAATCTTGCTTAGGTGAAAACCTAGGAATGGATATTAGCCTTAATCATGTCATCAATAATAAAAATGAGATTCTTCCCTTTCTTATAAATGAACCTTCCGGATTATTTTTAGCAAGTGTTAGTGATAACAATGTCGATGCTTTTCATAAATTCTGGGAAAAAGAAAACATTTATTTTCTGGGTAAATCAACTAATAGTAAAAAATTAAATATTCATTTTAATGGGCATAATGTTCTTTCAGCTACAACCAATGAAATATTAAAAGCATGGAGTACTTATGAATAAAGTAAAGGCCTTAATCATTTGTGGTGATGGATTAAATTGTGAAATTGAAACAGCTGCAGCTTTTAAGTATGCTGGCGCTGAAACA
>CAYGTU010000129.1:0-9114 GCA_964352945.1 uncultured Bacteriovoracaceae bacterium | reverse complement strand
ACTCACCCTCCGCCTCGGCCGCCGCCGACTCTTGTTCTTCGTCTTCATATTCATCATCAGCAATATCATCTTCATCATGATCATCTTCTTTATTGCCTTTTTTGAATTTAGACTTTAATTTGTCTAAAAAGCTGTTGCCCATTACTTTCCTTGGATTATAATTACTTATGTATTTAATTTTACTGCAAAACTGAAAAAAATAAAGAAAAGTCGGTGTACATGAGTCCAACAGTCAAGAAAGGTATAAAATTTTCATTCAGTCTTACAAAACCAGATCAGGTTACTCAAGATAATTTTGTCGAGATTGAAAAGTGGCGATTGATACTTTATAGCATGGGATTGATTGGAATTGATCGTAATTCACAAATGAGTTTTGGTAATATTTCTAAGAAAGTTAGCTTGAATCCACCAAATTGTGAAATCGTTATCACTGGTTCACAAACTGGCCAATACCCATTTTTAAAGGCAAATCAGTACACTAAATTAATTAAATGTGATGTCGATAGATTAAAAGTAAGTGCGATTGGTCCTACAGCACCATCGAACCAATCTCTTCTTCATTACATTATTTATAATTCAATACCTGAAATTACCTATATTGTGATTATTGAAAAAGACATTATCTATGACTATTTTGTTGAACAAGGCCATAAAGAGTTTAATAAAGATAAACTCTATACCATCAAAGAGAAATCAAACGTATTTAAGTATCCTAATATTGAGTCAGATATCGGTTTGTTACTTGCTAGAAGCAGCAAGAAAAGGATAATCTTTTATTCATCAAATATCGATTCTATTGGAAAATATATCTTGGAATTGAATAAAAATTTTAAATCAAATTAAAATTGATAAGGCTTTGGATTCAATTTCATTAATCTCGGCTTCATTTTTACCAACTACTAGATAGGCCATGAATAAATTTCCGAGAGGAGAAAGAATATGAAAATTCTCTAATTCGCTTAATAAATCGACAAGTTGTGTTAATGAATTAAAAGATTTCAAGGATTTCTGATTAAAAAAAGAAAATTTAACAACCTTATCAGAAAAGTATTTCTTTTGAATCTCTACTAGATGCGATCCCATAGATTTTCTATAATTTAAGTCATGACAAAAATTGAGACCTTCAGATTTGTTTTTCTTATAAGTAAAACAATCAAAATTGAAATTTAATTTGCCACCTGCATTTAGAACAAGATTTTTGACTTCGTTAATTTTTTCGATGGGAATAACACTATTTAATTCTTTGGCTGGAAAAAGTGTACCTTTATATTGCAAATATTTATCTACGAAATTTTTATAAATATATGTCTCATCTCTATTAATATATACACCAATATCGGTATTTCGATCTAAAATCTCTTCTGCGATCATTGGTCCAAAGCTAAATTCTTTTTCTAACCATTTTAAATTCTGATCAATATCACCTTTACCATTAATTTTTTTAATTCCCATACCAGAGTAATAATGTGGACTCTTTATGTAATAAGGGAACCTTTCATACTTTTTTAAATCAACTAAGGTTTCAAATACCTGGTAATCATGATCATTCTTTAAATTAATGTAAGTAAAGACTTTAGAATTAATTTTTTTTTCTAAATCTTTATCTTTTAATGGGCCAATCCAATTTTCAAAAGTCTCTGCTTGCTTAACTCTTTTGATTTTAATGTTAAATCTTTTCTCAAGATAGTTTTGATACTCCGGTGAAATATATTTTCTAGTAACCAAAGTATCATTTGATAATAAGTGAAATAAAAACTCAAATTCTTCATTCATTTTTTGAAATTTAGGTGATTCTGGAAAATACCTCGGATCAAAAAGAGCATGTTCATAATCGGTATTCATTTTATATATCATTTTTCCACTCAGATCTTTTGGTAATAACAAATCCATCATCAAATTTTTTAACATTTTCTATAAAATCAGCATCCATACCTGCTTGAACTCGCGCCATATCAACAAACAATTTCCCTTTGGATCTTGCCGGAGTTATGGGAAATGGTAGCTCTGAAAGATAATTTTCCCATAATGACTTATCCTTAAAATATTTTTTGAAGTAATTCACACCAAAGGCCACATGAGAAATTTCATCTTGATAAACAATATCTAAAATCTCAGAAGATTTTAGATCACCAACTTCTTTAAATATATGCTTATAAAAATGAGCAAAATCTAAATTAGCTGCTTCAAAAGTTAAACTCATAGTTGCAAAATATTTTGCAGGAGTATCAAGCTCTTTCATTTGTTTCCAGAAAAAATCATTTATTGTAAAATCTCCAAAATCATAACCTAGATCATTAAGTCTAGAGCGATAAAGTTTAAAATGCTTTTGCTCGTCTTTAAGAGAAGAAATAATTCCTAATTTTACTTTTTTTCCTTCTTCAGTGGAATGATCAAAAATAAGAAGTGCTGCTGCCATCATCTCAATTGCAAGTAACTCATGGTTAGCAAAAAAGTGAATACTCTTAGCTTTTATAAGATCATCATTAATATTCTTATAGGAAGGAAACTTACTTTTCTCACTAGAGAACTGAATCTTTGAATTTCGACCAGGATTTAGAGGCAATTTATAATTAACTGATTGGTCAAAATTGATTTTAGATGGAGAAATCAATTTATCTTCAATTGACTCTCCTTCGAGAATTTTTCTTGCGTAGTCAGTAATATCAAGCATATTTATCTATATTTTGTAAGTTTAGATGCAATAGATGAACCAGAAGATCCGCGCTTCTTTTTAGAATGCCCTGGTTTTGAAGGACCAGATTTGGAAGGGCCTTTATTACTGCGACCTCCACTCTTACCTTTTTTGTCATCACTTTTTGATTTGAAGCCTTCAGAAGAACTTCTTCTTCTAGAGCGATTGTTACCTCGGCTTTCTGCGAAGCACTTTTCACAAATATTAAATCTAAATTTATCGTCAAGCTTAACATTACAACTTGAACAAGTTCTTGTAATTCGATCAGAAAGTAATTTGTTTAATTGTTCAACTGCTACACTTTTATTAGCGAGTAATATGTCCGCGTCAAAATCAAAATTCTTGTTATGAAAATGTCTTGAAAGCCACTGGTAGAGTTCTACACATTTGATTGCTGTTTCTAAATAATCAATATTATCTGAATCCACATCAATATCTTCAGAATAAATTGGCTTAGACTTAACATAATGATTGAGTATCCACATGAAATATTGAACATGTTCTGTTAAACCAAGATTTACTGGTGCACAAGCAAAACCAAAAATTTCTGCTGGACTGAGTACATTTTCAGTATCTGCCTCTTCCACCGACTCAGCAACCTCAATCATTTCTTTTAGATCAACACAGTAAAACGGATCTTGAAATGTCATCGTATTAAAGAGTCTTAAAAAATCTGAAAAAGCTAATGCTGATAGACCATGGGCATCTAAAGCATCATTTACTCTTGTATAAATATCAAGATCTGGCCCAACCATTCCTTGCATTTCTTGCTTTAATTTCATATTTAAGGCGTTTTTAATTAAATCAAGCCCTTCTTCTACTTTAGTTAAACAGGTGGCAAATCCAGTAGGAAATCTTTTAAATCTTCCTGCTCTACCTGCAATCTGTTTAATTTCGCTATCTGAAATAATTATTTCTTTTCCATCAATAAATTTAGTCAGAGTAGAAAAAACAATTCTCTTTACCGGAAGGTTCATACCCATTGCAATAGCATCGGTACTTACCATGATATCAGTTTCACCTTCATCAAATTTTCTCGCTTGTTCACGTCTAACTTCTGGTGATAGTCTTCCATATACAATTGAAACTTTAAAACCAAGTTTTTCTAAATCACCTTTGTACTTTAAAGCGTTTCTTCGACTAAAAACTATGAGAGCATCATTTTTTTCAAGCTCAGTAAGTTTAAGTGCATTAGGCATAACCTTAAGTTCAGTCATTCTTTGATATTCTTTAATTTCTAATTCGTCCTCTGTTAACTTCAAAATTTCTTTAACTAGTTCAAGTACTGAGGGATCTCCACAAAGGTGAATTTCAGGGGAAATTAAATTAACTAGTGCTCTTGTCCAAGCCCAGCCTCTTTGAGAATCTGTTATCATTTGAATTTCATCTATAACACAGCAATCAAATTCTTGATCTAACTTAGCCATTTCTATAGTAGATGAGAAGTGAGTTGCACCTGACATTTCTATTACTTCCTCTCCTGTTAAAAGAGAAGTTTTAGTACCTTTATCATTTAAAGTATCAAAAAGTTCTGTAGCTAATAGTCTAAGAGGTGCTAAATAGCAGCCACTTTTAGCTTGAGAGAGCGCTTCGACAGCATGATAGGTTTTACCTGAGTTTGTTGGCCCCATATGATAAATAAATTTTCGCTTTAATCTTCGAGCTCTAGAGTGAATCCAAAATTGTCCTAAGTAATCCTGTAAAATTGTGGATGAAATATCTTTTGTTTTTAAAACAACTAAAGAGCTTACTAGTTTTTTAAATTCTCTTAAAATAAATTTTTCTGGTTTCCAGATTTTCACATCTAGCTGTGAAAAAAATCGATCATATTCTTTATCCGTAATTAAATTAGGGCTTAAATCATGTTCAACGAGATAGGAATTCAAGTAAGCTTTTAACTTTTCAATATAAACTGTTCCAAGTTCTGATCGAACTGAAAAGTATTCTTTAAAAACATCTTTAGTTTGTACTTCTAATTTATTAAGAGAAGCTCTCTTAAGTTTATAACGTACGTTATGAACATTTTTATCAACTTTTTTTCTAATTAAAAAGACTTCCTCAGCTATCTGAGAAATCTTAACTGTTAAAATTAGATTTTGAAGTCTCTCTGCTCCTGCAGTAATAATTTTCTTTTGTTCATTAAAAGTGATATCGCGAATCTTAGAGCGATACTCCCCTAAACAAAGATTACAATTACATAAATATTTTTCAAACTTCTCTTCAACATTAATCTCACCTGAACGAAGTTTCGTAATTGTTGTATTGTGGTTCTCAATATGTTCTTTTATCCAAAAATTAATTTGATCCAAATAAGATAATGTTAATTCAATAGAAAATTTATCATCAACATTGAAAGGACATTTCTGTGTTAGCGGAAAAAGATAATCATCAAAAAAGCATAGTTCACTTAAAAACTCTCTTTCTTCAAAATCATAGATATCACCAAACTGGTTATCAAAAATAACTTTAAGTGCGGGGTTTTCATGCCTTAAGCTTTCAACAGCTTGATAGATATTTTCAATTATTTCTAAAACAACCTTGGCTTGGTCGGTTGAACGAAAAGAGGCGTCCTCTTCCTCTAAGCCTTTAGTGGAAATGAACGCCTGTCTTATATTTAATAAATTTTCTTTAAAGTCTGAAAAATATTCAGCGTGATCGAAGTTACTCAGTTTTAATCCTCATGTACGTGGCGAAATTATTTTGCCATCTCTACCATAAATCCTATGGCCATCTTAGAGAATTTTAATGCATGATTCGCGTTTCCGCCACTAACACTTAACAAATCATTGGCCGTATGGATATTTCCATTCATATCGTTCATATTTGACTCAAATGGCATAGAAGCTCTATAACCGTTCGAATGCCACGAAGCGTGATCAGAACAACCATAGCCACATTTTGAATAACCCCATGGAACTTGGGCATACTTATCAATAATTTGACCTAAAAATTTATTTTGTTCTGCATTGGTATAATCAGTCATCATAGCAATATCAATATTACTTCTCTTAGAACCATGAAAATTAGTCATATCAAGTTGAAGTGCTCCTACAACGTTAACATTACTTCTTTTATAAGAAGCTGCTATTTCTTTAGATCCTAGTAATCCTACTTCTTCAGCAGCATATCCCATAAAAATGATAGTTCTTTGTGGTTGGTAGTTATTTTGAACCAAGGCTCTAATTGTTTCAGTAATAGTTGCAATCCCTGAGGCATTATCATCCGCTCCTGGTGCTCTTGCATTTGCACCACCAAAATAACCTGCAATTGAATCTGCATGCCCACCAATTACAACAATTTCATTTGGAAGAGTAGATCCTTCGATTGTTAACATAACTGAAGGTTGCGGCCAATTAGAGTGCTTAAAAAGAGAAACCTTAGCATCTGATCTCGCTTGAGTTAATTGTCCCCAAAGTGAAGCTAAGTAATTTTGAGAATCTACACCTGTTTGAGCTTTATAGAATCTATTATGAAAACTAGATAATTTTAAAATTGTGTTTCTAATATTTGATTCGCTTACAGTATTTATCATTGGAGAAACAACATGTTCCATATCAATTGAGTATGGAAAAAAGTTTGCTTCCATTACTCCCTCAGCATCTCTTAAATTAATTAATTGTTGACGGGCTTCTGCTAGAGAGTCATGTCTCATGAATCCTCCACATCTTTTAAAATTTTCATGCATCATATGTGATGTTTCAGCTAGTTTATCTGCTTTGATTTTTAAAAGTGTCACTCCATCTTGGGATTCAATATGTTCAGTAGTATTGTCGATTGATTCATGGATCGCTGGAATTGCATCCGATCCTACAGTGATATAAATATGCTCTGGACTGGCCATTACCTGCAGTGAAATTAAGCTTAATGCTATTATTAAAATTTTCATCTTTTTTCTTCCTTGTTGAAATGATGAGTCATTCTATCTTGACTAAGACCTTATTGAAAACGAAGATAGTACAATAATTTCTTACTTTTAAAGGCTAATAGGCAGCTAAATGATAAATATTAAAGAAAAACTACTTGATCTCATTAACGCTCCTAGTAAGAGCAACCTTTTTATACTTTCAAAGGCATTTCAATTCGCCATTCCTTTTAACAAGCCCCATGATTTTCAGATAGTAAGAGCGGACGAAAACTCTGTTACAACTTTTGCAAAATATAAAAGAGTTAACTTTAACCATATTAAAGGTATTCATGCTTGTGCGCTTGCAACAATTGGCGAATTTAGTGCAGGAACGTGTCTAATAAAAAAATTTGGAATGGAAAAATATAGATTTATTCTAAAGACCCTGAATGCTGAATATCATTATCAGGGAAAAATGGATGTTTATTCCACTACTACTATAAGTGATGAGCAGGTTAACAAAGTTAAAGAAGAACTTAATAAAGATGATAAATCCCTTATTACTCTCATTTCAGAAATTGAAAATAAAAAAGGTGAAAGAGTTGCAACCATTACGACCACTTGGCAATTAAAAGAGTGGAGTAAAACAAAAGTTAAAGTTTAGGTTTTTTAGCAAACTTTCTTTGCTGGATAGTATTAGCATCTAGAATTTTAAATTTAACTCCGACACTATTTCCCATAAATAAGAGATTGTATTCTTGAGTTCCGTCTAAGAAACCATGATTTTGATGATAGAGACCAAATTTGTTTTCATAAAATATTCCAAATTGTTCTTTTTTTGTATTAAATTCAATTCTGTTAGTTAAACTGCCACCTAACCCTTGAATTTTTAATTTTTCACTATAATCATCGTAATTCCACCAATCATTTTCTTTAACAATTACGTTAAAATTACTTCCTATCATCACTCCAAAACCAATGCTTGGTACCCAAGTAATATTACCTACTTTTGTATCTACTATTTTAAATCTATATCCATACCCAATTTCAAAAGTCATTTGAAGGTGGGTATTTTGATTACGAACAAGTTCCATTTCACCTGGTGATTGATTGTAACCATCAAAAGGTCTGTTTACTGCTTGCCATCCATCTACTCCAACACCATCAATTGTACCTGTTATTTTTTTTACTTGATCTACCTCTTGTAAAAACTTAGGGTGAAAAGCTGAAAGAAAAAATTCATGTCCATCTCTTTCTATACTTAAAACAAAAGTATTAGTTGGCTCATCAATCCACTGAAATGGATTGTTTCCTTCTTCTTGCCAAGTTTCAGGAAGGAAAAACTCTCTACTTGACCTTTCAGCCCAAGAGTAATCTTTTACAATTACATTATAACGAGTAGACTTAAAAGTTACGTCAGTATCAAAATAAGTAGTAAACGAATGACTCGCATAAAAACGAACTTTCCATTTATCTGCTCTATCTCCATTTGTATTTGGAGTCGAAATTGCTTCAGAGTTATCTATTATATATTGTTGCTGAGTCGAAGGTAATAGTTTAAGTGATTCATTTGCTTTGTCTTCAAGCATTTCTGAAAAATAAGCTAAGCAAAATCCTTTATCAAGAATAACAACATCTTTATTATCTATTTTTATCACTTTAAATTTTGCTTCATTATCAATCGTATTATTACAAATCTTTTTAAAATCAAGTTCTGTAAGAACTTCATTTGAAAATGAATTAAAAGAAGCGAAAAGCAAAAGTAATCTAATTATTTTATTCAAAATCATATTCCTTTTTATTTTTCTTATGCTTATTTGGATTATAGATCATGAACTTCATACCAATACTATTTCCCATCCAACCTACTAATCCAGTTTGATGTCCATCTAAAAATTTCATTTTAGTATTATAAATTGATAATTTATTTTCATAAAAAATTCCAAAGTATTCATTTTTAGAATTTAATTCAATTCTGTTGGTAAGACTTCCACCGTAACCTTGAATGCCTAATTTTCCTTCGTATTGATCAAACTCCCACCATTCACCTGGCTTAACTACAGTAGTAATTCCTGCTCCTTGCATAACACCTACTCCAAAAGCAGGAACATATGAAATTTTAAAATGTTTAGTATCTAAAAGTTTAAATCTGTATCCAAAACCTAGCTCATAAGTCATCTGTTGGTGAGTTTGGGTATTACTTACTAATTCCATTTCACCTGGAACTTGATCATAACCATCAAATGGTTTATTTAAAGGAACCCAGCCATGAACTTCAGTTCCGTCAATTACACCATCAACATATTTCACTTGATCTGGTTCTTGTAAAAATTTTGGATGAAAAGCTGATAAGAAAAATTCAAAGCCATTTTTTTCAATACTAATTGTGAATGTATTAGTTGGCTCATCAATAATCTGTAGTGGATTATTCCCTTCTGCTGTCATTGTTTCCCAAGTGAAAAAATTACGATTTCCTCTTTCGGCCCAACTGTAATCTTTTACTGTCATGGTATATCGACTTGATTCAAAATGCCGGTCAAACTCAAAATAGTTTGTAAATGAATGACTCGCATAGAAA
>CAYGTU010000128.1:0-9199 GCA_964352945.1 uncultured Bacteriovoracaceae bacterium | reverse complement strand
CTCTATGAATTAACGCTCAATTAAAACTCATAATCTCTATGATGTAAGTGCAATTCTTTCATACGCATGACATTTTACCTTAATAGAGTAGTTTTTATTGAGCCTCTAAGATTTTGATATAAATAGCTTAATTAATTTTTATAAAAATTAGTTTTTGTCCGAAAAGTCATTAGCATGTAAATGTTCATTATTTGCATGGAGTCGGTTATGGTCGCTTGATAGCCAACATGTCATAGTCGCTTAACACCCACATCTTTAGATATAATATGCCAACTAAATGCATCAATATTAGGTATCTTGTCTAATTACTGTTGAATCTCCTCTAGATTAAGAATATGTAATAAAAGAAACTTATCTACCTGAAATCATTAGATTTTGCCATATTTAAAACCATTTCACTAAGGTATTTGATAATTGAATCCGATGAGATGTTAGAATTAACGTATATAAAATTTGAATGCTACAAAACTTAAACTGTACGTTAGCGAATGGAGCAACTTATGAAACTAAAAATTAGCACCCTAATTCTTTTGAGCTTTTTATCCCAAAATGCTTTTGCTATTGATCGAAATGTTGCTCTCAGGCCGACGCAGACTATAAGTGATGGGAGTGCTGATACCTATAATTATACAACTCCGACATATACTAATAATACAACATATACTAATAATAACAATACTAATAATAACAATACTAGTCCCACTGTTGACAGCGGCACTAGTGCAACTAATACTTTAACTTTGTCAGACTCACCTCCTCCACGTAATGTGAGAGATGATTTTGTAGTAGATACAAACACGGGAACAGGAGGAACTGGTAATATTGGTCTTGGTGGCGGTGGACCTGCTCCAATTGAAGACCCCGTTTATACCGGAGGTGGAACCGGAGCGACAGGTGGAACCGGAGCTACTGGAACAACTAATCCAACTGATCATTACGGAAAACTTCCTCAAACTAGAGAAGAATATATAGCTTACTACTCAGATACAGCTAATAAACAGGAAACTGAAGCTCAAAAAACAAGAGCTCAAGCAAATGGGATGGTGAATATTTATACTAATGCCAATGCCTATGCAGCTCAGTCTGGCTCAACTCTAACAGATCAATCAAGTGAAAGGTCCAGAATTGGGGATGGACAGGTTTTCTTTAAAGATCCTGCAACAGGTAGAATGAGATGGGGATCTGTAGCTGAAAGAGATCAAGCTGATGCTCAAATTATTGCAAGTAAAGATTATTTTGGTGGAACAAGAAGAGTCGGTTCTGTAACCAAAGGTTTAACAGGATTCCAAGCCGATCACTATAACGCCCAAGATGATAAAAATGCAGCACCACCTACAGAATTAATAAAAAATCCTTATTGGGATAGTTCAGCAGACGCATCTTCTTCAACATTTAATGCCTCACAAGGTGGAGCAAATGGTGCTGAAGTTGCTTCAACTCAACTTGTTGCTTGTGCTCCAAACTATACTTATAATTTAGGAGATCCCGTAGGATCTTGTTGTACCGCTATTAGTGTTGATGGAGGTGCTTGCCATTTGGTTTGCCCTAGAAGAGATTGTGGAGTACCAGGTGGAACATCCACGGGTGGAGGCCCAGGAAGAGGTACAGGTTCAGAAGGATCAACTGGATCAACTGGATCAACTGGATCAACTGGATCAACCGGTTCAACTGGATCAACTGGTAGCGGTGGTGGATGCTTTACTAGAGATACTCAGGTTGCTCTCGCTTCAGGAGAATATAAAAATATCCAAGATATCCTTGCTGGCGAATGGATTCTAGATTCTAAAGGACAAAGACAACAAGTCGTTCATACAATGATTTTTAGAAATAAAAACAAACCAGTTTATAATATTAATGGTGGTAAACATTTCTTTACTCCAAATCACCCTTTTATGACTATTAATGGATGGAAAGCTATTGATAATAAAAAAGCGATGCAAGAAATACCAGAAGAATATATAGGTAAACTTGAAGCTGGTGATATGGTGGTTAAAATCAATGGAGAGCTAGAGCAAATTTACGCTATGGATTTTAAACTTGAAAATTCATTCGTATACAATATTGAAGTAACAGGAAATCATGAGTACTTAGCTGATGACTATGTTGTTCATAATATAAATCGCCCTACAAATTATACTGGAGTATGGGAGAATGAATTTTATTTTAGAGAAGGAAGTGAAATGTTAGATAATACAAGAAACGCAAATAAATAAGTTATTTAAGAATTAATATTATAAAAGGCTGGCCATAGTGCTAGCCTTTTTTTCAAAAAACTATGCTGGACTCATTACTTTTAAATGAGAATAATGATCTTTTAAAGCAGTAAGTACATTGGGATATTCGTTGTATGTGACTCCCCTCTCCTGACAAAATTTCTTTACAATTTTTTGAATCACTGGGTAATTCACATGTGATACATTTGGAAAGATATGGTGAATTACTTGAAAATTTAATCCACCCACTGCCCAGGTTAAAGCTTTATTACTACAGGCAAAGTCAGCTGTAGTTTCTAATTGATGAATGGCCCAATCTTTTGGTGCTTCATCCTCTCCAGGTGTATAAAACTTTTGAATCGTAGTTACATGAGCAAGATTAAAAGTAGTCGCTACTAATAATCCAAATGAGCTCCACATGATAAAATAAAAGCCTAATGTGTAGCCAATTGAATCAGTAACTAAAAACGGTATTATTAAAAAAACAGAATAATGCCAAATTTTAGTTATAATGATTTCAATAAGAAGCTTTTTTCTATCTGACTTTGAAAAATTCCATGTATTATTTTTGTACTCAATAATATCATCAAAAGTAAGCCAGCGAATCATATGTAGAGCATATAAAGGCCAAGCGTAAAAGCGTTGCCATTTTTGAAACCAAACAGACTTATCCCCTTTATGCAGACGAATCATTCCGCCTGTATCAGTATCCTGATCCATCCCGTGTACATTGGTATTATTATGGTGGGCCATAACGTGTTTTTTATACCAAATCATATTACTCACACCGACTAAATTCATGGAAATTTCGGCCATTTTATTTAGAGATTTATTACTAGAAAATGCTTTATGAGATCCATCATGAGAAACCCCAAGGGCAAAAAATACAAGTGTTAACATAATAACTGGAGCACCAATGATGAGCCAAACAGGATTATTATGAGCATTGATTATAGTAACTAGATATGAACTCACAAATAATCCCAGAACGATAAAGTATTTTCTCATCATTTTATTTGTATCTGTTAAGGGAATATTATTTTCTTTTAAATAGGAGAAAACCTCATTTTTTAAATCCTTATAGAAATGTAACGTATTAGTTTCTTTCATTTAAATTCCTATGAATATTGCTTAGATTAAATGGTCTCAAAATAGATATTTAAAGCAAAGTTAAATATAGTTAAATGATTTAAATAAACCTTTCTAATGGCCTTAAATTTGTTTAAAATTATCTATAATTAGTTACAGTTAACTATGTGCAACAAAGGGTCTTATGATTGATCATCTTATTGGAGTCATTCTTATTGGTGGAAAAAGTTCTCGTATGGGTACGGATAAAGCTCTTTTGAGTTACGGAAAATTTAATCAAGTTGAAACTCTTTATAGAATGCTTTTAAAGTACTGTAAAAATGTTTATGTTTCCTGTAAGATCGAACAAGCTGATCAAGACTATCTCAAATATTTTGAAATATTACAGGATAAGTTCTCTGTTAACTCTCCTACAAATGGAATTTTAACGGCACTAGAAACTCACCCGAATAATTGCATCCTGAGTGTTGCGGTTGACCTGCCTTTGATTAGTGAACAAACAATTGAAACATTAATTGCTAGTCGTGACCCTTCAAAAATCGCTACTTGCTATAAAGATTTAGAATCAAATCTTCCTGAACCTCTTTGTACTCTTTGGGAGAGTCAGGCAGCTGTTAAGCTTAAGGAAGCCCTAAAATCAGATCACTCATGCCCTAGAAAGGTACTTATTAATTCATCTATAAAAATGATTAATCCTGCTCATGAAAAAGAGCTCTTTAATGCAAATAATTATAGCGAATATATGAGTATTATTAATGACTCCCTTGATCTAAACATGTAATTTTTATAATTTAGGTGATTCAATTCAATGAATCAATTAATTGAATATATGATAAATCCATGAGGTTTATACTTATTTTTTTACTCTCCCTTTCAAATGCTTTTAGCTGTTCTATATTTAAGGGAGAATTGGATTCAAAACCTATTGTGGCCAAAAACTTTGATTGGAGCACTGGTGTTGGTGAGATAATTATTCGCCCCAGAAATGCCCTTAAAGTTTCTCTTGAAACAAAAGAAAAATGGATATCAAAATACGGCTCAGTAACTTTTTCTCAATTTGGTCCCGACTTACCAATTGGCGGAATAAATGATCATGGTTTAATAGTCGAAGCACTAGTTGTTTCTCAAAAAATGTATAAGAGTAATTCTAACAAAACATTATTAAATGAAGCTGAATGGATTCAGTATCAACTTGATCGTTATAGAACAATTGATGAAGTTATAAACAATATTAATAAATTTATTGTAAAACCTCATTATATCAATTCACATTATTTTGTTTGTGATCAAAGTGGAGAGTGCATTGTTGTAGAGTTTATTAATTCGATTGCAACCATTTATAAAGACTCAACTCTTCCCTATTCTTTTCTAACAAACACGCCCTATCTTTATGCCATAAATAATTTAGATAATACTAATGCTGATTTTTCCGCCTCTGCAGCTTCTTTAAAAAGATTTAGTATTTTTGAAAATCAAAATTTTTCTTTCCAAGAAAAAAAATCTATTTATATAAATTTAGATAAAGTAAAAATCGCTAGCTACACAAAGTGGCAATATTTTTATGATTTAGATGAATTAAAAATTAATTTTAAATATCTTCCCAATAAAAATACATTAAATATTGATTTAAAAGATTTAAGCTTTAACTGTGAAAATGATATAAAAGCGATTAGCTTTCATCAAAATCACAAAGATTTTTCTAATCTTAAAATAGACCTAGCCTCAAGATTAAAACACGAAAAAGTTTCGGAGAATATAAAGCAGATCTTATTAAGTAAAAAACTTATTAATAATTGTGTCATTAACCATTCTGCATTTTAAGCAAATCTTTCTTCATAAATGCACGGTAAATCGACTTAGGTAAATATTTAAGCATTCCAGTCATAACTTTAATTGGGAATGGAAAAACGTAAAATGCTTTCTTTTTATAAATTGCCATTTGAATTTTTTTTGCGGCTACTTCAGGTGTCATCACAAAAGGCATTTTATGCTTATTTTCCTTAACTAATGGAGTTGAAATAAAGCCAGGAGCTAAGGCCGTAACACTGATACCATAATGATGAAGGTCAATATCCATAGACTGACAGATGCTTAATACAGCGGCTTTACTGGCCCCATAGATGGCCATTCCTGGTAGCGCTGACAAACCACTTGCTGACCCTAGTGCAACTAATTGTCCCCTACCCTGCTCTTTCATAATCGAAATTGCAGGCTCAAAGGTATTTAAGACACCGATAATATTCGTTTCAATGACTCTTCTTCCTCTATCAAAGTCTGGAATACGGGCCTTAGTCATGGAGATTCCTGCATTGGCCACAACTATATCGATACTTTTAACCTCATTGTGAAATGCACTCATGGCTTCTTTTACAGCTTTTGTATCAACTACATTACCCTGATAATATTTAAGACCATTTGGTATTATATTTTTAACATCTTCAAAATTTTCAAAAGCAAAAGTACCCACAGTATGCCCGTCTTGCATAAAAAGTTTTGCAAGTTCTAAGCCTATTCCACTTGAAGCACCAGTGATAAAAATATTCATTATTACTCCATTGCCGCTAGAGGCATTTTAATCTTTGCTTTTAAAGAGTCTTTTCCCCAAATGTAGGCAAGTGTACCACCTGAAATAAAATGCCAGATACCCCAACAAGCCGTGATCAAGGCCATACCACCTAATCCATCAAAAAAATTAAAAATTAGAATTAAACCAAAACCAGCATTTTGAACACCCACTTCAATACTCACTGCCTTAGCATCTCTTTTAGGAAGACCTACTAATTTAGCAAGGTTAAATCCTAATAGTAATCCAGCACTATTGGTGAGGAAAACAATTAATATAGCTGAACTAAAAAGATATTTTATATAAGGCGCATTTTTGTATAGACCTACAAAAATGATAACTGCAAAAAGAATAGTAGAAAAAATATGGCATACCTTTGTTAACTTAATTTTAACTCGAGGAAGTTTGGCTGAAATTAACATTCCTAAAATAGTTGGCATAATTAAAATAAGCATTATCGTTTTAAAAATTTCAAATGGATCGATATGAATTGTTTGAATAAGAGCTTTCATTCCTGCATCTTGATTCGCCCAAAAAGTAAAATTAAGTGGAGTCATGATAATAGATAAAAGAGTTGAAACTGAAGACATCGTAACTGATAAAGCTGTATTTCCATCTGCGACCTTAGTGAGAAAATTAGAAAGATTTCCCCCAGGACAACACGATACTAAAAGTATACCTAAACCAATACTTGATTGTGGTTCTAAAATTTTAATAATAGAAAATGCCACTGCTGGAAGTAAAATAAACTGACAAATCAAACCAATAACTGGACCTTTAGGAGAAAAACAAATTCTTTTAAAATCCTCTACTTTCATATCAAGAGCAACACCAAGCATGACAAAAGAAATGGCGAAATTCATAATCCGCATACTTTCAGCGTTAAATGTTATTTTCAATGCGTCAATTTCGTTCATATTTATCCTTATATATTTCTAACAGAAGTTTTCTCTAGTATAATTAACATATGTTTATATCAATTTAAGGGAGCTAGTGAAATATCCAAATCTATTCAACCATTTTAACCAAATATCCAAATTAATGGAAGATGAGTGGCTTTTGGTAGAACCCCATTTAACTGAAGGAAAATTCCTAAAAGGTCAGAGCCTCATAAGCTGTGGAGAGCCTTGTAGTAAGGTTCATATCATTTTAAAGGGGCTCTTAAGAATTTTCTATATTGATCAATCCGGTAAGGAATTTACTCGAGCTTTTCGCTGTGAGAATGAACTGGCCGCTCCCTTTGGTGAAATTCTAAGAGGAATTCCATCTATCGTAAATATTGAAGCCATGGAAAACTCCACAGTCCTTACGCTGGATCACAGTGTACTGGTAAATCTTTATAAAAAATCGAATAACTGGAACACACTTGGAAGAGTAATTGCTGAAAGTCATTTTATGATTAAAGAGAAAAGAGAGTTTGAGTTAATTCTACAAAGTGCTGAAGAAAGGTATCAACATTTCTTAGAAGATTACGGCCATATCATGCATAGAATTAGTCAGTATCATATTGCTTCATACCTAGGTATTAGTCCTGTTAGTTTAAGTCGAATTTTAAATAAAGCTTAATCTAGAAAAACATTCTAAACATTAAAGTTAGACGACTGACCTTTGGGGTATTTTGACCTGAGAGCATGCTTCTCACACTGATATCTGTTTGAGTCGGTATTGCAAATTTACCTAATTTAAAAAGTTTTACCGTATCAAAAGTTGTCGAGAATTTTAAACTATGAGCATAACCTTCAGTATTTTGTTCTAAAATTGAATCAACATATCTGTCACCGGAATCAATTTCCGTTTGAAATTGATAATCAAATATATAGCCACCATAAAAACCTAGCCAGTCATTCCAAGTATAATTAGTTCCAATTTGATAAATTATTTTATCTCCTAATTTAACAGAAAAATCTTTAGAATTGCTTGAAAGTGGAAAATCTACATCCTCAGGAGCTCTAAGGGTAAATGTATTAGCAAACTGATGATCATATCTAAATGAAGAAGAAAAGGTCCACGCTTTATAAATTATGCCAGCTCCAATTTCACCGAAAATATCCCACTGTCCATCACCAAAAGGAATGTCCTGCAAGCTAGCTCTGTCATCAACAACACCAGTTGGAGCTATTAAACCAAAAGTAGCAACTGCTCCATAATTTGCGGACTCTGTTAGTCGATACATCGCTCCTATTTCACTATCTCCGTAACCCTCACCATACCAATCACCAGCTGGGTTATAGCCTAAATAATTAGTTAAGATGTACTGAAGATTTTGTCCGCTAATATTAGGTAGAACTTCAGAAATTATATATTCATATGTTCCATCTAAATCTGTATTCCCATTTTGATGAATGATCTGAGCAACTTCATCATAAGTAGCATACTTAGAATGATTGTAATCCATTTTAACAGAGGCCTTATAATAAGGTACTCCAGCGTAAACTGTTAACCTATCTGTAATCCCATAAGCAAATGCAAAAGTTTGTACGTTTACATCAGCTTTTGCTTTAATGGCAAACTCTCCAATAGAAAATTTATTATAGGCTTCAGGTGAAAGTGTTTTAAGATCGTTAAAAAATGTTTCTATTGTTGGATCAATTTCTTTGAGAACGTCTGAGTTAATATCAACTTTATAACTATAATCTGTTTCCTTGCTGTTTTTATCAAATGACGATCGAATACCATCAGTTTGTATATTCTCATAACGAATCATTCGCGTGCCCTTGGGCAAAGTATCCCATAAAGCTGCAAATGCAGACTTAGCACATAAGAATAATAGTAAAATAATTCGTAAATTCAAGTACTTACCCTATATAACTCACCTATTGAACAGCATAATAACAGATAAATTACTTTGTGCATTAAAAAGCAAAATGATATGAATTATTTACACTTGGTCTTATCGATTTGTGCCTATCTGCTATAGTCACCAACAAGTGAACATAATATGGGAAAAATGAGAGCAATTTTATTTATACTTATTCTAAATACAATCAGCTGTGGTCAAAAAAGTGAAATTGACCCTCTGGTTTCTGCACGCCCTATTGGTGATGGTACACAAATAAACAGATCTGTCCTCTATCCTCTGAGCGAAGATTCAATTACAAGTTATGAAGATCCTACTCTAGATGACGATTTAATTACGAGATGGATTAATAAAGCAGGTTATAATATTGCTTCATGGTTTGGATTTGCGAAAGTTAAAATTGAACTTTCGGAAGAAGTTCCCGTTTTTGATCCAGAATTTGTAACTCAAGTAAAAATAAGTAGAATTTTTCTAACGATTGAAGAAATTCCCTGCACAGCTCAACTAGAAGATGAAAAAAAATGTAAAGTTAAAGAT
>CAYGTU010000127.1:0-9279 GCA_964352945.1 uncultured Bacteriovoracaceae bacterium | reverse complement strand
GTTAAAAATGCTCCTCGAAATATCAAAATCGCCTAAACCTATTTCGGTGGCTGAATTACATCAGAAACTAAAAGATCTTAATTGCGATATATCCTCAGTTTTTAGATCTATAACTCAATTTAGAGAAAAAAATATTATTCAAGAGATTAACACCAATGAGGGCTTTCTTCGATATGATCTTAATCTACAAGATCATGAACATCATCATCACCATGTTCGATGTTTTAGATGTAATAATATTCAGGCAATCCACGAATGTGAACTAAGTAAATTTGAAAAAATTGTCAGTAAAATGGGCTTTACGCAAATTACTCATCGACTTGAATTCACAGGTCTGTGTAAAAAATGTTCAAATTAATAAATACTCTATAAAGTTAAAGAGATAATTGTAACCCTAGCACTAGGCTTCTACCCTGTAATGGTGAGATTTCTTTTAGAGTTGAGACATGATTCCTAGCCTCAATATTAAATAAATTTCGTAACTGAGCAAAGAATACATAGCTTCCAGTTTCAGCTATAGAGTTATAATTAAAATTCATATTTGTAAGTAAGTATCCATCGGTTCTTGTTTCAGATGGAGCAAGTTTTGTAGCTTTACCAACATACTGAAATTGAATATCAGAATTCCACTTATCTTTTTTATAATCAAATCCTAACGATAATCTTGGCGGTGAAATACGAGGTAAATAATCATCTGTATCTTCATTTATAGCATATATAAAGTCTGCTTTTGTTTCTAATGAGATCTCCCTACCTTTATCATTTGTCAAAATTCTATTATACACATATTCCATTCCTGAAAAACGAGCATTATTTTGGGAGTAATCAAAAATTTCAAAAGTACTTCCCCCATCAATTACTCCTGTCGGTGTTAAATTGATATAGTCTTGAAATTTTTGTGTATAAAAATTTATTTTAGTAGAATTCATTTTAGACTTTTTATTAATACTTAACTCATACACGTAAGCTTGTTCTATTTCTAAATCTTCGTCTCCATTCTCATATATACCAATGGCCACATGTGCGCCATCAGCATAAAGCTCTTGAAAATTAGGTGCTCTCTGAACATAAGAAGCGTTGAAAGATAAAGATGTTTCTTTATCTATGAAAACCTGATGTTCCAAGGATACACTTTTAGTTGAAATATTCTTTGAATCACTGTTTCCAAAATTAACAGACTCTTCGCGTTTAATTCTATTACTCTCAGCTCGTAAACCAAGAGATGTTTTGTGCATGTCTTTTTTATATTCCTGTAGAAAAAATAAGGCAAAAACATTATTTGTCGCTTCAGGAAGAAAAGCTTCATCTCCTTTTGCTAAAAATTCAGTTCCTAGTGCTTGAAAACCAAAAGCACCATCACCTAAATTATTTTTATGCATAAACTCAACCCTAGAATCAAAGCCTGAGTTTTCAAATTCTGTCCCTACTTCACTTCCCTCAAGTTCTTGATGAGAGTAACCAGAATGAGCAATTTTATAGTTAATCAATTTTACAAAGTTTTCTTTTTCAAGGCGATGCTTACCTGCTATTTCAATTCTCGTTTGAACCATGTCAATTGACACCTCTTCTTCAGCCACAACTCCATATTGAGTGGTAAAATAATTTGCTGATACTCCATAATATCCCCTGTCATATATTCGAGAAACACCTAGACCAAAATTATCCTGATGATTAAAACTATTGGCCAGTTTATCCTGAACTTCCTTTTCTCCCGGGGCCAAAGGATTTGCACTTCTTTCACGAGAAGATCGGGCATAATCAGGAATAACTTGATCACCTAAATTTCTTGTTGAGGCGTCAAAATGATACATCCACTTATTACTCCCTCGACTAAATTGAAGTGCATTATTTATACCATTATTTCCACTATCAACTTGAGATAGAAAATAAACAGCATTCCCTTCTTCATATTCAGAATGAATACGATTACTAGAAATATTTACTACCCCTCCAACTACTGAAGTTCCATAGAGTAATGTTTCTGGGCCTCTTAGAATTTGAATCTGATCAACAGTGAGTGGATCTATTGCAAGAGCATGGTCAACACTTTGAGCAGCTGCATCTAAAGCACTCAAACCATTTTGCATAATTTTAACTCTCTGGCCTGTTTGTCCTCGAACAACAGGTTGTCCAGCATTTGGACCAAAAGATGTTGAATTAACTCCCACTTCATTTTGAAGTGTATCACCAATACTTGTTTGCCTTTTTTTAAGAAGCTCCTTACCCTTTAAGCTTAAATCGGGATCAGAAAAGTCTAATAAGTTTTCTAATTCTTGATGACCAAAGACATGAATATCATTTAGTTTAACTTCTTGAGCATAAACTTGATTTGAAATTATAATTCCTAAAAAAAAGAGCATTTTCATAAATATTCCTATTTTGCAAGTGACTTGCAATAATATAAAAGATAGACCTTTATTTGTAAAGCGTAATTCAAACAATTCATTGCTCGTTTAGCAAGAAGCTACTATATTAATCTCAATGAAAACCTATCTTAAATGCTTAAGTTTCACACTTATACTTCATATAGTTCCATTTATTAGTGGTGACTATATGGATTTTACTGAGCATCTCTTTCATTTTGCTATGCACGAAGGCGAATCGATTCAGATAAAAATGATATCTCTATCTAATAAACAAATTATTAAGAGAAATGAAGTAGGAAAAACCAATCAAGAAACAAACACAAATAATAATCAATTTAATAACTTTTCAGAAAATGATCAGGATAGTGGTCAAAAAACTATTCTTGCCTCATATCTAACTCAAGTTAGAAATATTATAGAAAAAAATAAGCATTATCCTCATAGAGCAAAAAGGCTTAACCATGAAGGAACTGTAAATGTCAGTTTTATCCTACTAAGTTCGGGAGAGGTTAAAGAAATTAAATCAATTCAATCACCTTTCATTACCCTAGAGTCGGCCATTGAAAAATTATTGAAAACTAAAAATTTATTTCCTTCATTTCCTGCTGAGCTTAAAGAAAATGATTTAACTATCGAAGTTGGAATAAATTTTAAACTCGATTAGATCTTTTATAAATCTATATTAATGAAGTACCCGCCGTGTCTTCTTATATTCACGCAGCCAGTATCTAAAATTAAATACTGGCCCTTGATCCCTTCTAAGGTGCCCTCGATTACAGGTGATTTATCAAAATTTAGGCTTTTTACTTTTATGGGATACTTTTCTACTGGATAAATTATTTCAACAACTTTTTCTTCTATGATCTGTATTCCCTCATCATCGAGCATATATTCAATTCTATCAAAAACATCATCACGCTGTTTTATAAGGTCTACAAAGTTAATTTCATTCTTAAGCATTTTTTGCCAATTAGTTTTATCATTCATAAACTTTTTAATTTCGTGTTCAACTAATCCACTGGTGTATCTATCTTTAACTTTTAAAATGGGTAAGGCCCAACTGGCCCCTTGGTCAATCCATCTCGTTGGAATTTGCGTGTGCCTTGTAATACCTACTTTTACATCCCCGGTATTGGCCAAATAAACATAGTGTTCAATCATGCAGTTTCTTTTGCCCCATTCTTCATTTCTGCAAGTACCTTTATGGAAATGACATTTCTCTGGACTCATAATGCAAGAATCACATTCAGCTAAACTCATAAAGGCTTTATAAGAATAGCCTTGATTAAAACTTTTTTTAATAAGCTCCCCTGTTGCAACACAATTAATTCTGCCTTCAAAAGACATTTTAATTTTTTTTCCAATAAATGAGTTGAGATTAATCAACTGATCACCTAAGACAAGTGAGTACTCTACAGGTTTTTTAAAATCATAATTAGTTTTTAATTTTTCTAAATTTCCACTGTATAAAGTCATGATTTCCTGTCGCTTAGCGCATTAAATAAAAAATAATATTCCAATAAAACGTGTTTTAGCGCAATGCTAATGTTTATCGAGCTTTCCAGTACTTAACGCTGTGATACTCATACATTATCTAACATTCGCTTTTCAAATCAGAGTAATTCACTAAAGTACGTTTGTAAAATACTATTCAAAGGTGATGATTAATGGCCAAGGCAAAGAAGTTAACTGTTAAGCAAATTGAAAGCTTAAAAAACGTTTTAATTGAAGAGTCTATTAGAGTTAGAGAGAATGTTAGTACGACTAAAGAAGTCTCAGAAACACCTATTAGTGAGGCAAAGGATCAAGTTGATTCGGCCAATGACAATATTCTATTAAATACAAAACTAAGATTTACTAAAAGAGAAACTCTTTATTTAAAGAAGATTTTAAAGTCTTTAGAAAATATTGAATCAGGTGAGTACGGTGAATGTAAAGAATGTGGTGACTGTATTTCTTATCAAAGACTTTTAGCTCGTCCTACAAGTGATATGTGCATTACTTGTAAAGAAGAATCAGAGAGAGAAGAAAATCAGAACTATTTTTTAAGAACATCAAAATCTCTTTCACAAACTTTTACATATTCAGCATAAAATACTTTAGTAAAGGTCTCAGAAATGAGGCCTTTTTATTTCATTAAATTAATATTCCCAATATCTTGATTTTGAATTTATGATACAATTTTTGTATGTCTAATATAACTGTAGTTGATGAGAACAATAAGAAGTCTTATAAAATAAGTGATGAGCTTGTTTTTGGAAGATCTGCAAATGGGTCAAATATCCAGCTAGCCGATGAAAATCTAAGTCGCTCCCACTTTAAAATTCTATCGAGAAATAATAAAGCCTATATAATTGATCTTGAATCAAGAAATGGTACATTTGTTAATGAAAAACAAATGCCTACAAATCATGCTTATGAATTAAAAAATGGTGATGTAATAGAAGCTGGTGAGCAAAAGTTTTCTGTAAAAATTAAAGGTCAGTCTCCTGAAGAGGTAAAAGCTGACAGAGATTTAAGTAGCACTGTTTATAGACAAGAGCAGAAACCAATTGAAAAAGAAGCCGTAAGTTCAATTTTTAAAATTGAAAAAAGGGAAACATCTAGTCGAACTCCTGATAAAGAAAGTGAAATTCAAAAATATTATATTAGTAAAGAAGATCTAGAACATGATGAAGATGAAGAAAATAGTACTTATGCTGGTTTTTTTGTCAGAATAATAGCAAGTGTAATTGATGCCGTAATTTCTGGTGTGGCCACCCAAATTCTTGGTTTTGGTTTTATCTTAGCTTTTCCACAATTTAAAAATAATCCTACTATTCAAATGGTTTTTTCATTATTGGTGGGATCAATTTTAGGTTATGTCTTAATTGTATTACCTCTCATAAAAACGGGTCAATCACCTGGGAAGAAAATAATGGGTATCATTGTTGTTACCAATGATTATCTACACCCTAGTACAAGTCATATCATACTAAGAGAATTTTTATACAAATATATAACTGTGTTCTTTTCGATTATTAGTTTGATTGCTTTTCTTTTTGATAAAAAAAGTAAATTCATCCACGATCATTTGGCCGGGACAAGAGTAATAGAAGTTCAAGGTAAATGATTACTGTAAGTTCGTTGGATCAACATCAATTTTTAAATTAACTGAATTATCAACTTTAAAATTTTTATGAAAAAAACTAACTACTGAATGCATATCATTGAGATTGTTTGATTTTAACATAATCATCCAAGTAAATTGTTTTGCTCTTTTTTCTATAACTGAAGAAGTTGGCCCGAGAATAGTCAAGTCTAAATTCTTTTCATTTTTTATTTGATGTAAAAATTGTGCGGCACTATTTATTGAACTCACAAGTTTATCTCTCTTGCTCGAGCTCATATAAATCATAATCATTTTTGAAAATGGTGGAGTTTGACTAATTTTTCTAAATTCGATTTCATCTTTATAAAATTCATCAAACGAATTTTTTCTTAAATAATCAAAAATCATATTATCTGGATTCATTGTTTGAATTATTACTTTACTCTCTGGCGAATATCTTCCAGCACGTCCAGCAACTTGAGTAACTAATTGGAATGTTTTTTCATTTGCTCGAAAATCACTAAAGTTTAACTGAGCATCAATTCCAAGAATTAAAACACAATTAACCTTCTCAAAGTTGTGACCTTTGGCAAGCATTTGAGTTCCAACTAAAATATCAATTTCTCCAGCATGGAATCGATCTAATTTATTATTTAAGTCTGTAAATGTCTTTATTTCATCTCTATCAAAACGCTCTGTTACTTTATTTGGAAAAATAGTTTTTAAAACCTCTTCCACTTTTTCAGTGCCAAATCCTTTTGGTAGAAGATGGATATTCCCACATTTAGGACATGACTCTGGAGCTTTTATTTTATATTCACAATGAGAACAACTTAAAAGTTGCTTGGATTTAAAAAATCTTAAATTTAGCCCACAACCACAATCTTCATTTTGAAATTGATTACCACAAGAGCGACATTGTAAATAATTTGCAAAGCCTAGTTTATTTATAAAAACTAAAACCTGTTCACCTTTTTCGAGATACTTTCTTAAATGTTCAATACTCTCATCAAGTAAAGGCCAATTGCTATCAATTTCAAATTTCCCTCTATTATCAAGAGTTAAAATCTGAGGAAAATTTCCTGATGAAACCCTTTGGCGCAAAGTGAAATAATCTTTTGATTCATAAAAAGAATTAAAGTTTTCCATAGAAGGAGTTGCTGATCCCATAATTATAGGACATTCAGATATTTGAGCTTTTTTAATAGCGACATCGCGACCGTTGTAAGGACATCTATCTGTCTGCTTGAAAGAATTATCATGTTCTTCATCTATAATAACTAAACCAAGGTTGTTAATGGGTAGAAATATCGAACTTCTAACTCCAATTACAAGCACCGGCTCATCTGATGTTTGTAAGTTTTTATAGATAGAAAATTTATCTGAATTAGAAATACTAGAATGATAGGAATATATCTTGGCTCCTACGTATTTTTTAAATGTATCAATAAATTGTGGTGTAAGATTGATTTCTGGTAATAAAAACTGTGCACTTTTACCTGATTCAATACATGATTTTATTAATTTTAGATAAATTAATGTTTTCCCTGATCCTGTAACACCATGAATGAAGTTCTTAGAAAACCCTTCATTTAATTTTAAAGTTAGGGAATTAATTATATTCATTTGAATTGGATTAGGTGTAAATTCAAATTGTTCACCAAGACCTTTTGGGAATTCATTTAGTTTTGGTCTTTTCATAAATTTAGGAAGACATTCTATCATTAATTGTCCAAAGGAATAATGATAGTACTTACTCATCCATTCATATAACAAGATCTCTTTGTCTGTTAAGATAAGCTCAGTTGATAGCACCTCGGAAACTTCTTTTATTTCAAAGTCCGGTTTTTCTGTAACCTTATTATCAATTACAACACCTTCAATTTTTCTATTACCAAAGGGAACTAAAACGAGTGTACCGACCTGAATCTCGTCGCTAAGAGAATATTCATAGGTAAAAACACTTGAAGCTAGAGGGACTTTTACGGCGATATTAACCAGCATTTGATTTTAAGTATTTTTTTAAATACTTACCGGTATAAGATTCTTTAACTTTAATAACTTCCTCTAGTGAGCCTTGAGCAATAATCTCGCCACCATATTTACCACCATCTGGTCCCAAATCAACAATATAATCAGCACACTTAATAATATCTAAATTATGCTCAATAATGAGAACTGTATTGCCTTGATCTATGAGTTCATTAACGGCAACAAGTAAAACCTTTATATCTTCAAAATGAAGGCCAGTAGTAGGTTCATCTAATATATAGAGGCAATGTCCTCTTGTTGATTTTGAAAGTTCTCTGGAAAGCTTTAGTCTTTGGGCCTCACCACCACTTAATGTTGTTGAAGATTGACCTAATCTTATATAACCAAGACCGACAGATTTTAAAACTGATAGAATTTTATTTAACTTTTTATGATGAATAAAAAATTCAAGTGCTTCGTCCACACTCATTTCAAGAACATTGAAAATATTTTTACCACGATAATTTATATTCAAAGTTTCTTGATTATATCTTTTTCCATTACAAGTAGAACAAGTAACGAAAACATCAGGAAGAAAGTTCATCTCAACCTTAATTACTCCATTTCCTTCACAAGTTTCACATCTACCACCTTTTACATTAAAACTAAATCTACCTTGCTTGTATCCACGCAACTTTGCTTCATTGGTACTTGCAAATAATTTTCTGATCTCATCAAAAAGACCTGTATAAGTTGAAGGATTTGATTTGGGAGTCCTGCCTATTGGAGACTGATCAAGCTCAATTAATGATTGAATCTTATCTACCCCAGTAATACTTTTGTAGTTTTGAACTGAAGTTGATTTTTTTCTTAAATAGTTTTTAATTGCCTTAGTTAAAACTTGATGAATAAGAGTAGATTTTCCCGAACCGCTGACACCAGATACACAAACAAGCCCACCAAGGGGAAGCTTAAAATCGACACTTTTAAGATTATGTTCTTTAGCGCCCTTTAAGATGATCTCTCCAATAAACTCTCTTCTTTTCTCCGGACGATCAATCTTTATTTTACCTTTTAAATATTTACCAGTTAATGAGTTATTATTCTTTGCAACTTCAGCCGGAGTGCCCTTGGCAACGACCTGTCCACCGTGTTCTCCGGCTTTGGGCCCCATATCGATTAAATAATCCGCTGCTAGCATTGTATCAAGGTCGTGTTCAACAACAATAACAGTATTACCAAGATCTCTAAGGCTTATTAGAGTCTTAATAAGTTTTTCATTATCTCTTTGATGAAGACCAATGCTAGGTTCATCTAAAACGTAGAGAACTCCACTTAGGGCGCTTCCAATTTGAGTTGCGAGTCGTATTCTCTGTGACTCTCCACCCGATAAGGTCATGGCCGCTCGATCAAGTGTTAAATACTTTAGGCCAACTTCATTTAGAAATCCTAATCTGTCAGTAATTTCTTTTAAAAGTTTACTAGCAATAATTTTTTTTGAGCCTGTAAATTTGAGTGAATTAAAAAAATCAAACGTTTCATCAATAGGTAATGAACAAATATCCATGATATCTTTATTTCCAATTGTTGCTGCAAGGGAGTAAGTATTTAATCTCTTGCCAGTACATTTTGAACAAGTATTAATTTCCATTAACTCTTCAAGACTATCTCTTATTTTATCAGACGCTGATTCTTCATATTTCTTGTTTAACCAGGAGTAAATGCCAACAAATTCTTTTTTAAAATTAAATGTAGAACTCTCGGATTCGAATTTATAAGAATAAATCTTATCTGTTCCATTAAATAAAATATCAATAATACTTTTGGATAACTTTTTATAAGGTGTTGACT
>CAYGTU010000126.1:0-9283 GCA_964352945.1 uncultured Bacteriovoracaceae bacterium | reverse complement strand
TTCAGCTTGAGAATTATGTACATTTAAATTTTGTCTTGTTTTAGAAGTTATGGTGATAAGAAGTGGAAGAATATCTAAAGCTTGATCTTCGTTAAATTTCTTTAAATTATTTAAATGTCCAATTTCAACGATTGTATTTACCATTTCATTTACCTATATATCAAAATTACCTTGTCTAAGTTTCTTTTGTACGCTTTTTTCGGCTTCTGCATGTCTCTTATCAAACAATTTTTTACCTTTGGCCAAAGCAATTTCTAATTTTACTAAACTACCTTTGAAATAAATCATTGTTGGTACTATTGTAAAGCCCTTTTGATCGGTGCCTTTTACCAACTCATTGATTTCCTTTCGGTTGAGTAATAACTTTCTTTTACGCACTTCGTCATGATTGGCATAAGTTCCATATTCGTATTTGGGAATATGCATATTATAAACCCAGACTTCACCATGTTTATCTATGTTAACGTGAGCCTCAGCTATTTTACAGTGTCCGGCTCGTAAGCTTTTAACTTCTGTACCTGTAAGTTCAAGACCAGCTTCAAATTTTTCTGAGAGAGAAAAATCATAACCAACACGTTTATTTTTACTTATTATTTTTATACCCATTATTTTAACTCTATATAGTCCAGTTTAATCCAAAACTCACTACATGTACATTTCCACCTGTTTCAAAACCTGGAGAGCCAATTTTGTTACCAGCAGTACCATCTTCCATATTTGCTGACTTTACGATCTCTTCAGAAAATAAATAGTGAAATTGATAAGCAAGTGCCATATTAACTTTTTGCCCCATAAGTTCTAATTTCTTATTTATTCCCGAAGTTAGAACTAAACTATCTGGATCTATCATATTACTAGCTTCATTTAAATCAACTTCTATTGGACTCTTTCTGTAGTACCCACCAAGTGAAAAACTAGTTTCTTCAGAGATGGAATATGTCATTGCAATTTTGGGGATTAAAATATTACTGATTGATTCATTTCCATAACTTTCAGTTGAAGCAAATCCACTAATAGAGTCAAATTTTAAGGTAGGCGCTTCATAACCAGTCCATATTTGATATTCCAAAGTTGAAGTAATAGTTAATTTTTTATTAAAGTATTTTACATAAGTAGCTCTTAAAATATGGGGATCATAAAAAAGCATACTATTCATATTAATATTAAAGGGAAAATCTGCTCCTCCTCCGGCTAGTGGAGTTTTTCCGTAGGCACGATTTTCGAATTCACTTTTAATTTCTTGATGGAAAGTTAGTAAGAATAAGTCATTAGATTCAAATCTTTTGGCCATACTAAAAATTAATCCAACAGTAGGTGTTACATCAAATTTAATCTTTCCATTTGAAGAATAGGGACTGGTATTAGGAGGCGAGATTAAATATGCTTCACCTTCAGTTCTGAGTCCATTAGTTAGGCCGATTGAAAAAGCCAGTGTATTTGAATATTTGTAAGCGACATTTGCACTTAGAAGTAATCGGTTATAACGACTTTTATACATGACATATTCTGGAGCGTAGGGGTCTCCAGTCGAAGCAGATACTACTTTTGTTAAAGGAGAATAAAATGAAACTCCTAATTTGAAATTTTTAAATAAATTCATTGCTAGGTGTAGATTCATTAATGTTGAAGTAGGGTAGTCAACATCAGCATTTCCTGTAACCTCTGGAGTACTATTATTATTTAATTTATTTTCAATGATAACATTATTGATCTCATTAAAGTTTGTTTTGATAGCAAGATTCGAAAATGAAATAAGGTTTTTGTTAGAAAAAGAGAGAATAGCAGGATTGTAATAATTATTAGCAGCATCATCAACTGAATAAAATTGATTACCGTTCATAATATTATGAGCTGAAGCTCCGAAAAACTCTGAAACACTTGCAAACGTATTAAAACTTATGATTAATAAAAACAAATATTTCATTTCTGATAATTCCTATAATTTTTGAACAATGAATAGACTTGTTCGAGATTGAGCGCTTCTGCACGTATCGTTTTTTCACAAATATTTTTTAAAATCTTCTCATCGATATCTGATTTATCAATAAGGTTTTTTAACCCATGATGAATTTGCTTTCTTTTAAACATGAATAAGGCCCTTAGAAATGTCTCAAATAAATTAAAGGCATTAATTTCAACTACTGGGTCTGGAATCCTCTTGAAATTAATTACGATTGAATCAACTTTTGGAGGGGGAGAAAAAGCTCCCGGTTTAACAATCTTTAGTAAGCTAGTCTCAAAGAAATTTTGGCAGATTGATTTGAGAGATCCCATTGAATTTTTTTTATCAATTTTATTGATAATTTTTTCTCCAACTTCTTTTTGGTACATAAGGGTCATAAAAGCTATTTGATTAATCTTTGTAAAAGTTAAAGTTAAGGGAACTGAAATATTGTAAGGAAGATTTGATACCAGCCATATTTTTTTATCACTTAAGTTGTGATTCACAATAAACTGCTCCCAATCAAACTTAAGAGCATCTTGCATAAATATATTTTTTGTAGGAACAACTTCTGAAAGTATTTCAGTAAAGCGTTTGTCTGTTTCAATTATAAAAAGTTCTTTATTTAATTGAGCCAAGTGACGAGTTAAAACAGCAGGCCCTGGTCCAACTTCGACAATAACATCACACTCATCAGCATATGCACTGACGATAGAATTGATAACGGTTTTATCCGTTAAAAAATGCTGACCTAAGCTCTTATCAGCTTGAGGTAATGATTTCATTTTTTACCTAATTAGTTTTTTTAATAAATCTGCCAAAGGCATCAATATCCAAGCACTCGGGATATGGCAATGCACTCTGAAAATTTAACCTAGCTAAATTAGCTATCATGGCGCCATTGTCGGTACAGAACTTAGGGGGGACGAATTTAGACTTGTAATTTCGGACACTTAGAGCTGATCTTAAGGCAGAGTTACAAGCAACTCCACCTCCAACAACAACCTGAATAGAAGTAGGATTATAAGTCGCTTTAACAATTGTAATAGCTTCGTCTAACTTCTTAGTAAGAGCAGTTACAATCGCTTTTTGATAACTCGCGCATGTGTCATATACACTTTGGTAATTCAACTGTTTTGTCTGGGGAGTAAAATCCTTCTCAATTTTTATCTCTGGGTGTTTTTCCATAAAAACTCTCATAGAAGTTTTTACACCAGAAAAACTTAACTTAGCATCCTTTGATCCGAGAAGGCCGATGGGAAAATCATATTTATTAGCATCTCCCCATTGAGAGAGATCATCTATTAGTTTTCCAGCAGGGTAACCAAGCCCCATAATCTTTCCACCCTTATCAAAAGCCTCACCAGCAGCATCATCTATAGTTGAAGATATCACATCAAATTCAGTCGCTGATTTGACCCAAAAATAAATGCTATGCCCACCAGAAACGAGAAGACCTAGATAAGGATAGCTCACTCTATCTTCAATTTGAATTGCTTCAAGATGAGCATAAAGGTGATTAACTGGATATATTGGTTTTTTGTACAAAAGAGCTAATGTCTTAGCGGAATTAAGTCCTGTTAAAAGTGGTCCTAAGAGACCAGGTTTTGTTGTTACACCTATTAGATCAATCTGGGATAATTTTATTTGAGCAGCTTTTTGAGCTTCTTTTAATAAAGGTGGGATTTTATCAAGATGATTTCTTGCTGCAAGCTCAGGAACAACTCCACCCCATTTAGAAAGGATTTCTTCTTGAGAAAAACTATAATGTGAAAGTACATCAACTTTATCGTTAGTTTCAGCTAAGATCGCAATAGAAGTATCATCACAACTCGTTTCAATTCCAAGAATGTATTTTACTCTTTCCTTTTGGGACATGACATACTCTTAAGCATTTTTGAGAAATTAGTTTTATCTAATTCTCTGGCCAAACCTTTCTCATCTTTTTTATACCATTGAGGAGATTGATCTGTTGTATGACAAGATGTACATGTTGTCACCCAGTCTTTTGGATTAGATTTCTCTTTGATTTCAAAGGGATGTTCATTTGATTTATCATGGCAATTTAAACATTGTACATTGGCAAAATTATGTTTTGTTTCGAATTTTTTATCTAGCTTATCTGAGTTTTGGGCTAGAGTTCTAATTTGTTTTTGATTTAATTTTCGAACCGATTTTACACCTTTAAAAATTGTGGCAAACTCATTCCAGTAACTATTTTTCTTTTTCTCATCTTTTAAAATAACAACATTTTCAGTCTTAAAAAATCCAGAAGGTTTCATAAAGTTTACACTATGACATTTGATACACTCGGGATTATGTTGAGCTTTTGCCTGATGAAGTGTGTAGTATGAAATAGAGTGTGGAGTTCCTTGCCAGAAATTATGCTGACTTGAGTGACATTCAAGACAAGAAGAAGCAGGTTTAACTTTTTCGTTCGGATCACTTTTTACAGACAACTCATCTTGTTCTTTGATTTGAATTTCTTGAAGACTAGCTTTGTGATCTCGTAAAAAAGCGTCAAAAGGATTATTTTTTAATTTTTCACTTTGTTCAGCTCTCATTTCATGAATAACAAACTTGTCTTTTTTCTTATCAGATAAGTTTACAGCAATATCACCAAGGTAGTGATTACGTGATAGAACTTGTACTATTCTTGTACTTCCTTCATCCACTGAATCTTTTGTAAAGCTCTGGGAATGGGCACCTATGATCCAATCAATTTCAGGAAATTTTTTGGCATAAAGTTTATCTTTTTCCATTCCACTATGGCTCATTAAAATAATTCTAGATTTTTTAGATCTTTCATTTTTAATTTCTGCAAGAGCCTCTTTCAAAGCACTGATCGGTTCATTTAATAAACTTTTATGACGATTTAAGACAACATCGTTATCTATGACTCCAACAAAATATAAATCGAGATCAGCAAGTGAAACTTTCTTCCATTTAGAGTGCTTTATTTTTACTTCATTTGAAAAATTAGAAACCAATATCTCGTATTGAGAAGATTTATTTAACTTAGTTAAAAAATCCATCTCCCGGGCAAAATCTTGATCCCCTGGAGTATAAAAATTTAATTTTAATTGATTCAAGGCCTTGTTTAAATTTTCAGCTGTAAAAGTAAGTGACTGCTTCATTGAACCAGGAATATTTGCATTAGGGAAAAACGTATCACCTGTGTCTACGAAAATAGTGGGATACTTTTCTCTGATTTCATGAATTTTTCCGGCAACTTGTGGTAATCCACCAAGAGGGAAATGCCTACAACCACAAGGATGAGTTTCACCAGAAATATTATGTGAAAAAACAATATGAATTTCACTGGCATCTTTGTAATTACTTATTAAAGCATTGTATTCAGATTCATTAGTTGATTGAACAAAATTTTGGCAAGAAATTAAAAATAGAAGCAGTAAGTATTTCATCTATAGATCTTTTAACTCGTTCTTAGCTAGGCCAACTTCAAATTTCTTCGGATACTGTTCAATTAATTGAGTAAAAGTTGCTTTTGCTTCTTCTTTCTTTTTTTGTTTTAGAAATATTTTACCAATAAAATAAAGTGAATTAGATGCAAGTGAAGACTTTGGATTTTGTGTATATATTTTTGAAAATAGCGTTAATCCCTCATCGAATTTATTCGTTCTATAACTTATGACTCCCATTCCATGATAAATTCTATTTAATGTGTGTCCTTTTTCTTTTCGAGTGAGAAGTTCATCATAGATTGCAGAAGCTTCCTTATACTTACCTTTATCTGAAAGAGTTCTTGCTTCTTTTAATAAATCATTTGTGCTTGTTGATTTTGTATCATCACCACCTGAAATTTTAGCAATACCAGTCGAAACTTTTTTTAGATAAGTTTTTTGATTATTTAACTGACCTTCAATTTGAACTAAAATTTCTTTCATTTTAGTCTGTTCTGTTTGCATTGTTGAAATTTGAGTCTCAAGCTGTGAAAGTCTCTGTTCCGTTTGAGCACCTTGATTATTTTTAAGTAAATTTATTTCATGTTGAATTTCATCAAACTTACCATTTTGGGTTTGAAATGTTTCTTCAATTTGCTGATACTTTTGTGCCTGGTCAGCTACAAGCTTTTGATTTTGTTCTTGTCTAACTGACATTGTGTCTACAATCTCATCTCTTTTAATATCATCTTCAGTCTTAAGTCCTAAGATACCACATGAACTGATGATAAAAAGACATAGTAAATTAATGATTTTCATATTGAATCCTTTTAAATTTTCTTAATTTTATTCTAAATGATTATAAATAAAATGACTATTATTCGTCAGGTGATTGAGCAAGTTTTAGGCGAGTATTGTATTCTGATTTTTCTGCAAATTTTCTAGCGAGAATCGCATAGTCTTTAGCTTTATTGAAATATTTTCTCTTATAGGCTGATTTGGCCTTAAAAAAGTATATTTCTGCTTTTCTAAAAACAGTACTGTCGTGTTCGTTGGCTTTGATTTCTTGTGCTGCCAGGAAGGCTGCTCTAGCGAAACTCATTTCAAGCTTGGGCCGTGATTCAGTTAAGGCACACGACCCAAGATTTAAAATTATACTTATTATTATTAACTTTTTAACCATCTATTCTTTAATTACTTAGCAGTAACTATGAAAGATCCTCTTCTGTTTTTAGACCATGAACTTTCGTCATGACCAAATTCAAGTGGTCTTTCTTTACCGTAAGATACAGTTGTAATTCTTGATCCATCAACACCAAGAGAAATTAAAAGGTTTCTAACAGCAGCAGCTCTTTTTTGACCTAGAGCTAAGTTGTATTGAACACTTCCTCTTTCATCTGCGTGTCCTGCAACTTGAACTTCTACAGCTTTAATAGCTTTTAAAAGTGCTGCATTTGCTTCAAGTCTCATTCTAGCATCACCAGAAATTTTTGAAGAATTAAATGCAAAGTAAACTGTTTGAAGTCCACCCGCAGTTCCAAGATCAGAATCTCCATTTAATTCAACGTCTTTTAATGAATTGATTCCTTCAACAAGATCACCTTCTGCTTTTTTATTGTCACCACATGAAGTGATAAATAATGTTAATGCTAGAAGAGTAACAAATAGATTTAATTTTTTACTAAGAACGCTCACAATATTCTCCTTTTTTTTAGTATATTTTTCGTAATATTCTTTAGGTTTTTGGTTCGTTTAATTATTACAACTATTTATAAGATTTGGAAGTGATTTCTTATATTTATATGAGTTTGTTTTTTGACATGTGTTTAGGTTTTTTTGACGCTTTAACGCGAGGGGTGAACTCGAAGAGGCCGATTATCATTGATGACACTTTGGGCCTAGATTTTGGCATAAGGCTTGCTACCATAGTAGGTGTGTGTGTGGTGGGGTTATGGAAAAAGGATTTTTTTATATGTTCTGTTTTTGTCTCTCGAATAAAAAAAAGCCTGAACGTTGTTCAGGCTTTTTTTTTATTAAAAATAATACTGAAATACAAGTTGCGCTAAGTATCTTGCGCCAGCTAGGCTTAGATCTTCATACAGCGGGTTATACTCATAAATTCCAAAACATTTATAAAGAGATTCGCTCTTTTTAAAGTGATTAAAAACTTCACTCATTACTTGCGCACTAATTCCGTTGTGGTTAACAGCACTCACGGCTTTCATGATGGAGGAATTTAACCCATCAGCATCTAGGCTCAAGACTAGAGCAGAATTTTTCAAATCTAATTTTTCTAATTCTTCAAATAATGTTTTTGTATTTTGAATATCCATTATAACTTTCATTGAAGAGTACTTTAGTGGACTGAGAGTAAGAGGAGAGTTAGCATAAGGATGAATTCCAAAATGAATGAGATTAAACTCAGTTTCACTCTTTTTTAACAGATCAAATTTTCTAAATGGATTACCAGAGTGGGATTGTTCATCTATCCTAGTGTCGCAATGCGCATCGATGTTTATAACTACAATCTTATGAAATTTAGTTTCTAGAGATTTTAATAATGGAAAGATGTGATCATGGCCGCCACCCAAATGAAGAGAGTTTTTTTCATTGAGGTTTTGAGTAATGCTTTTCGATTCTACTGCTTGAGAATTATCAAATTCAGTTTCTTCATTTTCTCGATTAGCCACTTCTATTTGCGTAAAAAATAAATTTGATTCATGAAAGGTCATATTTTTAAATTGTTCTAGAATTACATTGGGGGCAAAGCGAGCACCATTTCTCCCTTGATTTCTTCTAACACCTATATCCGTAGAAGAAGTAAAGATTTGGTTTGACACCTTGTCTTGAATGAAAAGCTTTCTTATTTTTGTTAATGTTCTATCTTCGATCATAATTACTGCCTCTAATATAATATACTAATGCTCTTTGCGCCTCGGTTCTTTTTATATATACTATTTAGGATAGCAGAAATTAAGAGAAATATGAAAAAAGAATGGTTTATAATTAGAAGTGATCATCATGAAGGTCCGTATTCAGTTTCTGAATTGGATGCCTTCTTTTCTAAGCGGAAAATAGATGAAAAGTCACTTGTCTGGAAAGAGGGAATTGATGAACCAATTTCTTTTTCCCGGTTCTTAAATAGTTCCTTTGAAGCTAGATCAAAAAATTATCAGTCCAATTTAGTTAAAACAACGATTGAAACGGTTGAAGAAAAAGTGGTACTGCCATTTAAAGCTCCACAAAAAAATAAAGTTCCTAAAAAAGAAAGACCAAAAATAGTAGAACCTCCAAAGGTTGATTTACCTGTAAAAGTAAAAGAACCTGCGAAAGTAATTGAAGAAGATACTCATAAAGAAAAAACAGAGATTAACTTACCTGAAATAGTTCACATCAAACCGAAGAAGAAAAAGAAAAAGATCGAAAAACTTGTCATTGAATTACCACATGAAGTTCCGGCACCGCTTAGAGAACCAAGTCAATTTTGGAACTCATTTTTTGATAAATTAAAGTTGGCCATTATTCTTGGACCGATTATGGTTTTTATTTATATTGGGGGAAGACTTGGTTTTGAATTTTACGACATCAACATGGGATCATTTTCCAAGCCAAAATTAATGAAAAATGAGGATTATCGCAGATTAGTTAACTCCCTGATCGATGATAAAATTAGTAATTTTGCAGTTTCAAAAGATTCTGAAATTTTTTGGATGGCCTTTAACTCAGTATATGAAGCAAAACTACAAATACAATTAAGGTCTCCAGCCGATAGGAATTTAAATTTAAAAGAACTTGTTATAAGAGGGGACGGTCATTTCATTAATAAGCTGGGCACTTTTAAAAATCTTAGTTTTGAAGGATCTGATAAAATAATTCCTGGTTATTATTCAATTGAAATTAAAAATCTTTCAAAGGACTATACAGGTTACTTGATTTC
>CAYGTU010000125.1:5268-9290 GCA_964352945.1 uncultured Bacteriovoracaceae bacterium | reverse complement strand
GTACCAGCTTATTTTAACGATGCTCAAAGACAAGCAACGAAAGATGCAGGTAAAATTGCAGGACTTGATGTTAAAAGAATCATTAACGAGCCAACTGCTGCAGCACTTGCATACGGATTAGATACTAAACAAGATAAAAATATCGCTGTATTTGATCTTGGTGGTGGTACTTTTGATGTATCAATCTTAGAAATTACTGAAGATGGTGTAATCGAAGTTAAAGCAACTAACGGTGATACATTCTTAGGTGGAGAAGATTTTGATCACAAGATTATTGATTTCCTAGCAGATGAATTCAAAAAAGAAAATGGTGTTGATTTAAGACAAGATAAAATGGCGCTTCAAAGATTAAAAGAAGCAGCTGAAAAAGCAAAGCATGAGTTATCAAGTACAACTCAAACAGAAATTAATCTTCCATTTATTACCGCAGATTCATCTGGTCCAAAACATATGAATGTTAATATGACAAGAGCTCAATTTGAATCTCTAGTGGCTGATTTAATTGATAGAGTAACTGGACCATGTGAGACAGCGATTAAAGATTCTGGCTTAGATAAAAGTGAAATCCATGAAGTTATTTTAGTTGGTGGATCAACTCGAGTTCCAGCAGTTCAGGCAATGGTAAAAAAGATTTTTGGAAAAGAACCTTCTAAAGGTGTAAACCCAGATGAAGTTGTTGCAGCAGGAGCAGCGATTCAAGGTGGAGTTCTAGCTGGAGACGTTAAAGACGTACTTCTTTTAGATGTTACTCCTCTTTCATTAGGGATTGAAACATTAGGTGGAGTAACTACAAAGATCATTGAAAAGAATACAACTATTCCTACAAAGAAATCTCAAGTTTTCTCTACTGCTCAAGATAATCAACCAGCAGTTAGCATTCACGTACTACAAGGTGAAAGAGAATTTGCTAATGACAATAAAACATTAGGAAGATTTGATCTTACAGGAATTGCACCAGCTCCAAGAGGTATTCCTCAGATTGAAGTTACTTTTGATATTGATGCTAACGGTATTGTAAATGTATCTGCTACAGATAAAGCAACTGGTAAAGCACAAAATATTGTAATCCAAAATAACTCAGGTCTTAGTGAAGAAGAAATTAAGAAAATGGTTCAAGAAGCTGAAGCTAATAGAGAATCAGATACTAAGAAAAGAGAAATTATTGATGCAAGAAATAATTTAGACTCACTAGTTTTTGCTTCTGAAAAAGCGATCAAAGACGGTGGAGATAAAATTCCTGCTGCTGATAAATCTGAAGTTGAGGCTGCTGTTACTGAAGCTAAAACAAAATTACAGTCTGATAATTTAGATGAAATCAAGGCTGCTACTGAAAGATTACAAAACGCATCTCATAAAATTGCACAAGCAATGTATTCACAACCAGGAGCAAATCCTTCAGAGGCAAATGCTGGAGCTGAAACAGATAATGCTGAAGCTGGAAGTAATAAAAAAGATGACGATGTAGTCGACGCAGATTTTAAAGAAGTTTAATTACTAATGATATTTAATCTTAAAAAGGGGCTTAGGCCCCTTTTTAAAATATAGGGCAAAGATGTCAAAAAAAGATTATTACCAAACACTAGGGGTACAAAAAGGTAGCTCCAAAGAAGAAATAAAGAAAGCTTATCGTAAGATAGCTATGAAGCACCACCCAGATAGAAATCCTGATAATGCAGAGTCAGAAGCTATTTTTAAAGAAGCTAGTGTTGCTGCAGAAGTTTTACTAGATGACAGCAAGCGAAGCCGATATGATCAATTTGGCCATGCTGGTGTAGATGGTCAAGCTGGTGGATTTGGAGGCGGAGGCTTTGGTGGAGCAGAAGGCTTTTCAGATTTAGGAGATATCTTTGGTGACCTATTCGGTGAAATGTTTGGAGGCGGAGGTGCTCGTGGTAGAGGCCGCTCTGGCAGTAGAGCTAGAATGGGTGAAGATCTTCAAACAGTTATAAATATAAATTTTGAAGAAGCAGCTTTTGGTGTTGAAAAAGAAATTACTTTAACTAAAAAAGTCATAAAAGAAGGAACAACGGCAGAAACCTGTAATATGTGTAATGGTTTAGGTGAAGTTCGTCGTCAACAAGGTTTCTTTACTATTTCTCAGACTTGTTCAAAATGTCAGGGTACTGGTGAAATTGCTGAACGTGAAAGTAAGAAATCAAAGCTAAGCGTAAAAGTTCCAGCAGGTATTGATAATGGCCAAAGATTAAAGTTAAGCGGTGAAGGGGATCCTGGTTCCAATGGTGGGCCAAATGGTGATCTCTATGTTGTTATTCAAATTGAAAAACATGAATTTTTTAATAGATCAGACTTTGATGTGTTTTGTGAAGTACCAATTAGTTTTTCTCAGGCAGCACTTGGTTCTGAAGTAGAAGTACCAACCTTGTCTGGAAAAGTTTCAGTAAAAATAGAGCAAGGAACTCAAGCTGGTAAAAAAATGCGCCTTAAAGGTAAGGGAATTGCAAAGCTTGGAGGGTACGGTCATGGTGATCAAATTATAACGATACATGTCGAAACTCCCACTAAACTAACTGGAGAGCAGCAAGAATTGTTTCAAAAGTTAGCTGAGCTTGAGCATACAAAAACAAATCCAATGTCTAGAGGCTTTTTTGAGAGAGTTAAAGAGTTTTTTCACTAGAATAAATCAATAGTTTTAGTCTAATAGTTTTGGGGGTGACTTGTGCCCCCAATATCGTTAGAATTGTACCCTGATATGTACAAAAATATTTTAATTTCCCTACTGTTTATTTTACTGTTCACTTCTTGCCCAGGCGTGCAGTTATTAAATGATACTCAAGATGTGAGTCCAGAATTTTCAATTGAAATCAAAAAAATTCGTGAAGTTTATAAAACTGGTAATGCTAACAGAGCAATTGTTCAACTTAATAACCTTAAGTTAAAAGTTTTAAGAAAAGTTGAAAGATCAATTGTAGATAACTTGCTAGGTGTTATTTATTTTTCAAAAAGAGATTTTATTGAAGCAGTTAAGTACTTCGAAGATTCAATTGTAAATTCAGATAAGCAAAGTAGTCAGGTCCATCAAATTTTTTTAAATTTATCGAGCAGCTATTTAAAAATTGATAAACCCGAAAGAGCTTATGTAAATATTGAACAAATAAATCCCAAGATGTTAAAAGATAATGAGCTTGAAACTTATTATAAGCTTTACTACAAATTAGCTAAACAAATGGGTGATAATTTTGTAGCAGTTAAAAATTTAGTATTAGTACACAAAGATATTAAAACCTTAGATGAATTAAAAAAATCTAAATATATAGATGAAATCGATGAGAAATACCTCGCCCTTACTAAAACAGAAAGAATGCACTTGCTGGAAGAACTTGAAAGCGAAAGACTTCTAGTCGTAGGGTATTTAGCGATTTTAGAGGTTAAGAATGCATATTATAAAGGTAGAAAAATAGAAGCGAAAGAAATTCTATCTTGGGTTAAAAGTAATTTTTCTAGCTTTGATGAAATCCAGCAAAATATTGAAAACTTAGAAAGTTCAATGAAGTCTTTTTCAAAAATAGATCCTTTTGCTATTGGTGTAGTTGCGCCTTTATCTGGATCCACAAAGACTTTTGGAGTTAGATTATTAGAGGGACTTGATACAACTATTAATAATGAATTGAAAACGAAAGGGTTTAAATCAAAAATTATAGTTAAAGATTCTAAGGACATTCCAATAATTGCAGCAAGGAATGTACGTGAATTAATTACTAAGCATAATGTAAAATATATTATTGGTGGAGTTTTATCAAAGACAGCAATAGCAGAGTACTTAGAGGCGAGAAAATTAGGGGTGCTTTTCATTTCATTATCTCCTATTTATCTCCCTAAAAATGAGAAGAATCATCTTTTAATTGAAATTACAGGCTCAGTTGAGTCTCAAATAAAAGCATTGGTTAAGCCGGAAGTATTGGGGCATATTGGACCAAACTTTTCTTTATTATATCCAACGGGTGAATTTGGAGAAAATTATCTTAATGATTTTTGGAGAGTTAGGCGGGGGAGGGGGATGTGGG
>CAYGTU010000125.1:4629-5258 GCA_964352945.1 uncultured Bacteriovoracaceae bacterium | reverse complement strand
ATGAAATTTGGAGAGTTAGTCAGCAACACGATATGAGCTTAATAAGTGCTTATGAATTTGAACGAAATATTTCAGATTATAGATCACCTTTAGAAAAACTTTTAGGATTAAAATTTAAAAATGAAAGAACAGAGGAAATGAATTTTTATTCTGACCTTCATAAATTAGAAAAAAAATCAGTTGTGAGAAGACTACAGACTTTGCCTCCAGTAATGGACTTTGATTGGGTTTTTATTCCATCGAATCCAAGAGAGGCATTACAAATCCTTCCTTTGTTTAAATATTTTGATACTAAAAATGTTAAATTTGTTGGTGGACCAACTTGGAAGAGCAAGTCCGTTATAAAAAATCAACGTTCTCTTGGAACCATGTATTTCATTGGCGAGAAAAATACAAATTTATTTAATACTTACTCAGAGAATTTTAGAAAGAGATATTCTTCTAAAGATGGAATTGTTCAAAGGCTAGGACATGAAGCAATATTGATGGGTGAGAGACTATCAGATAATACAGAATTTAAAAATAGAGATGAATTTGAAAGAATGATTTTAGAATCAAAACAATTTAATTTACAGGTATCTAATTGGAAGTTAGATGAAGGTATCTGGATTAAGGAAATGGAATTATTA
>CAYGTU010000125.1:0-4619 GCA_964352945.1 uncultured Bacteriovoracaceae bacterium | reverse complement strand
TTAAGAATCTCTAAAGGTGAAATTAAAGAAGTTACTCTTACTCAAAAATACTTAAAGAAAGAATTGGACGCAGAAAAGTCTGATGATCAATCAACTAATGAAATAAAAAATTCTAATATGGAGAAAAAAGGTGATTTGCCTTCTTCAGAGACAAGCTCTGAAGAAATTTAGTTATCTTTTTTTACGATTTTTGCTTTTTCTCTAGCTTTCTTTTTTGCTTGAGCTTTTTTTCTACTCATTTTTAAAGTGCTGTGTTTTCTGCCTTGACCCATCTGGATATCCTTTGTTTGTTAGCTCTCTATTATTAAAGAATTTCACAGGATTTGGCAATATTCTAAATACCTCTAAGTACCTAAAATTAAATGAAAGTAATTTAAAATTCGACTGAGCCTGTGGCTGAAGCAGGTCTGGGGGCTAAAATTCTTACAGGAACCGCAGTATTAGGATTTAATGCAGAACCAGTATTAGTTTGGATTTGAGCACCAGAGTCAATAAGGTCATTTCTCGGAGTAGCTACGATTACGTTCGGTTTTTCTAAAAGATCACAACTAATTGGCTTTAAACGACAAAGTTGTTTGTATGTTCCGCCCGGACACTTAACATCACATGAGCTTGGGCATTGTTTAAATCCACCAGTGTTACATGTATTTAATTGAAAATATCCACATTGAAAATCTTCACCAACACATTGTCCTGGAGTACTGGCAGAAGTTGTTTGTAAAATAGTTGTTTGTGAACCCAAGTTAGTAGTGGTTGTTCCAGTAGACGTATTTGTAACAACTGGACTTCCTTCACATACTGGTAAATCAGAATTACAGTAGTATTGTTTTTCAACGCCATTTGGACAAGTGTGCTTACAAATAGAAGCTTGGCATTTTGGTTTTTCAACGGCATTACATTTGTATTGTAGTTTTTCACCAGTAGAACAAGAAAGAATACAAACTTCTTCCGAACCCTCAGCGGCGATCGCAATACTTTCTTCTTTTGTTAACGGTTCAACAGTTCCGATTACCAAACCATTGGGATCAATAATATTGGCTGCCTCGCCATTGAGACATTTAGGTGCTGGCTGGTTACAAGTAAAATAAACTGTTTGATCCGTACACTGTACACCACATTTTTTATTAATTAGTTCAGCTTGTCTTCTTGCTGCAGTTTCAGATTCTCTTTTTCTCATAGCTTCTAATTGTCTTTGAGCATTTTCTTTTAATCTTATATTTCTCATTAATTGAACTTCTTGTTGTTTATTGATGTAGGCTTCATTCGAGGTCGATTTACCTTTTATCTTAAATGTTTTTCCTAAAGTTGATTGTCCATATCCTGAAAAGGATATTAAAACAGCCATGAGTAAGATTAAATTTTTCATATATTTACCTGTTATATGGTTATATAAATATTCTAATTCTTATCGGCTCAAACCAATAAAACTAAATAAATGGAACTTACTATATAGTTGAAAATACAGTCTTTTTATGTAATTTAAAGCACTTAGCTCTAGCCAGATTTTATTGTCATTTCCACTAAGAATAACCTCAAATTTCCGCGTAGTTAGCCGATCAGATAAGTAATCGTTTGTTATACGATAGGATAGAAGAATGAAAAGAGTATTAATATTAACTACGCTTTTATATATGGTTTCATGTGGAATCTCCCAAGATCAATTTGAAAACATTACTGGTGTTTGGAAAATGGATTCTCTAAGTTGTTTTACAAAAATTGGAGATGTTAACACTCAAGAAGTTTGGGCTACAGCTCAAACTGTTCCAGAAACAAATATCACATTGGGGATAACAGGTAGAAATATTTTAATGACAGCTTCATCAGCTTCATGCCCAACTCCAATTAATTATAGTTTAACTTATCTCTTCACTGAGAGAGATGGACTTCGTGAAGGCCAAGTTGATTATCAGATTTTGACAAGTAATCTTCAGAATTGTGTTGTTGAGTTAAATTATTTTAATGGGGTAAATGTTGATCCAGGAATAAAATATACTTTTGATATTCTTCCAGTGGCTAATCAACTTTATAATAACTATTTCCAAAGAGCAGATGATAATACTTTACTGCTTAAAATGCCTGCAAATATATTAGGATCTGCTGATCAGGCTTGCGCAGGTAATTGTGAATGTTATGGGGCATTTCTAAAACAGTAGAATTAATTTGGATATTTCAAATAGTAAACGTCTTTAAAATTTCTTCCATAATCTTCTAAGTCTAATCCATAACCAATAATAAACTGATCATCAATTTTTTTACCGATAAAATCAGCATTGATTGGAACTGCTCTTTTGTAAGGCTTGTCGAAAAGTGTAATGATTTCGATGCTCCTTGGATTAGAATTAAGTAATCTTTCTTTAAGAAAATTTAAAGCTCTACCAGTATCAATAATCTCTTCTACGATTAGGATGTTTTTATCTTGGATATTTGAAGAAATATCTTTTTCAATTACTATAGTTCCATTTGACTCTTTAGATCTTGAGATTGCTTTAAGAGAGACAAAATCAACTGATACTTTTACGTTTCTGATTTCACGAATGAGATCAGACATAAAAACAGTGCTACCTTTGAGGATTCCTATAAGAACAAGTTCTTGGCCTTCATATCTTTTAGAAATTGTATGACCTAAAGAGCCAACAATTCCTTTGATTTCATGCTGATCAATATATTTTACAAATTGATTTGCTTCAAATTTTGAGTGGAATTTATATTTTTCAGTATTTATCATTGTCCCAACCTTGCCAGAATATTGTACATAAATTTTGTGGAATTAAAACAGAGTAAATGAGTCGGCTATTACTTCAAAACTTGTATAGGTATTGGGAAAATGGTAAATTTTGGAGTAATTTTGAATAATTAAGGTATGTATTAATATGGTAGTTAAAAAGAAAGTAACAGGGAAAGTTGCTAAAAAAACTTCGAAAAAGAAAGTTTCGAAAAAGAAAACTTCAAAAAAGAAAGTTTCAAAAGCTAGTCCTGTAAATAAAAAAACAAATAAAAAAGTTTTAGTTAAAAAATCTAAAACTCAAATTAAACAACTTCAAGAAGACTTAGTTGAGAATTTTCATTTAACTGCAGCTCAATTAGTTATTCATTCAAATCGTGTTTATAATAACGAAGAGAAAAAAGAAATTGCTCTGGATATGCTTGAGAGGTATACAGGTCATTCTCTCAGAGATTTTCAAAAACAAATTATATTAACAAATTTTCATTATTATATTGAGAGATTTAATACACTTCTGCCAGATGCAATCTATACAAGTGGTTCGGCTTTTAAAGCATCTTCGTCAAAAAAAGCTGAAGTTACAATTATAGAATTTGGAATTGGATCCGCAATGGCAGCTCTAATTGCAGAATTATTAGGGGCCATTGAACCGGTTGCTGTTTTATTTTTAGGTATGTGTGGTGGAACTCATTCTTCATTAAACGTAGGTGATTTTATTTTACCTATTGGAGCAATTAGGTCAGAAAGTGTATCTACACATTTTATGCCAGCTCAGGTACCAGCATTACCAACATTTAAAATACAAAAATTTGCTTCTCAAATTTTAATTGAGCATGGACTGGATTACCGTACAGGAACAGTTCACTCAACAGATCTAAGATTCTGGGAGTTTAATAAAGATTTTAAATTAAACCTTTATAAAGAGAGAGTAATTGCCGTAGAGATGGAATGCGCTGCTCTTTTTATTGCCTGCTTTGCAAGTAAAGTACCTGTTGGAGCCTTATTGCTCGTTTCCGACTGTCCATTAAAGAAAGATGGAATTAAAACAAAAAAATCAGCAAAAAAAGTTTTTAAAAAATACACGGATGTGCATATTGATCTAGGAATAGAAATTATGGCCGACATTGCCCAACGTGGAGATAAAATTAGACACTATAAATGGTAATAAAACAAAAAAGGACTCGATATGTTTAAAAAATTCTGGGATTGGTTTTCAAATGATTTAGCAATTGATTTGGGCACAGCTAATTGTTTAGTTTATGCAAAAGATAGAGGGATAATTGTTAATGAACCTTCTGTTGTTGCTGTTCATGTTGGCCTTGGAGGTCAGCAAAAAGTATTAGCCGTTGGTAGAGAAGCTAAAGAGATGCTTGGTAGAACTCCGGGATCAATCAGAGCTATCCGTCCGATGAAAGATGGAGTTATTGCTGATTTTGAAGTTACTCAAGCTATGCTTAAATATTTTATTCAAAAATCTCTTTCAGGTGCAAAACTTGTTAAACCAAGAATTATTATTTGTATCCCATTTGGGATTACTCAGGTTGAGAAACGTGCGGTAAAAGAATCAGCAGAACAAGCAGGGGCTAGAGAAGTTTATTTAATTGAAGAGCCAATGGCAGCTGCAATTGGAGCAGGTCTTCCAATAACTGAACCTTCTGGAAATATGATTGTAGACATCGGCGGAGGAACTACAGAAGTAGCGGTAATTTCTCTTGGTGGTATTGTTTATTCTAAATCAGTAAGAGTTGCTGGAGACAAATTTGATGAAGCAATTGTTTCTTATATTAAGAAAAAATATTCACTTTTAATTGGTGAAAGAACTGCTGAGCTTATTAAAATTTCTATTGGAAATGCTTATCCAACTGAAGATACAAATAAAACTTACGAAGTTAAGGGA
>CAYGTU010000124.1:4285-9308 GCA_964352945.1 uncultured Bacteriovoracaceae bacterium | reverse complement strand
TAATTTCAGTTATTTCAGCAAAGGGAATTTTTAAATCAATATTCAGTAAAGAAAAGCTCACATGCATATAATCAGCATAAAGATCAATTTTATGTTTAGAGTCATAAGTGGAAAAGCAAAAGATCATTAACCCTAGGGCCATTGCTAAGGGAATCGAGAATTCTGATATAGAAGCTTCAGGGTTAAACTTATTTATTAAAAAACACTGTACGGTGAAAGCAAACACGATAATAGGTGACATGTTTACTAAGTGATTTAGGTGGTGTTCTCTTTTCAATGTTTTAATAGGTTTTTCATCATTTTTCATAAAAATTTATCGGGTTTGATAGCTATTGAATTAATTTATAATTCAGGCGGGCAACGATTTCCTTCTTATAGACGTGATTCATTTAGTCTAGAAAAGTAGTTCTCAATAGGCTAATATAACGTAGTAGAATTACATTAAATTATGTCTTATAAAGGATTTAAAAATGAGCAATTTTTTTGAAGAATATAGCAAACATGTAGATGAAAGAGCTAAAGAAGGTATACCGCCATTAGCTCTTACAAAAGATCAAGCTGCTGAAGTAGTTAGTCTTTTAGAAAATATTCCAGCCGGAAAAGGTGAAGAGCTTTTAGACCTTTTAAGAAATCGAATTAATCCAGGCGTTGATCCAGCAGCTCAAGTAAAAGCAAATTTCCTAATTGGTATTATTAAAGACACTCATAAATGTGAATTGATTTCAAAAGAATATGCCATTGAACTTTTAGGTACAATGATTGGTGGTTATAACCTTGCAGGATTAGTTGATGTTGTTGCTGCTAATAATGAATTATCAAAACTTGCTGCCAACCAACTTAAAAATATGCCACTAGCGGTAAATGTTTTTGAAGAAATAAATAAATTATCAAAATCAGGTAATGCAATTGCAAAAGAAATTGTAACTTCTTGGGCAAATGCAGAATGGTTTACAACTTTAGAAGAAGTTCCAAAAAGCATGAAGTCTGTAATTTATAAAGTTGACGGAGAAATTAATACAGATGATTTTTCTCCAGCGACATTTGCTTTTACAAGAGCAGATATTCCTCTTCATGGAAATTGCATGGGTGGATCTTTATTTCCTAATGGGCCAAAAACGATTCATGAACTAGAGCAAAAATTTAAGTTACCTGTAACTTTTGCAGGTGATGTTGTTGGGACAGGTTCTTCTAGAAAGTCAGCTACCAATTCTCTTATGTGGCATATTGGTGAAGATATACCTTTTGTTCCAAATAAGAGAAGAAAGGGAACTGTAATCGGTTCTACGATTGCTCCTATCTTTTTTAACACAGTTGAAGATTCAGGTGGACTACCAATTCAAGCGGATGTTTCAAAATTAGAAACGGGAACAATAATTGAAGTAAAACCTTATGAAGGAAAAATTTTAGATGAAAAAGGTGGATTAATTTCTGAATATGACATTTCTCCTCCAACGATTTTAGACGAATATAGAGCAGGGGGAAGAGTACCTCTAATAATTGGTAAAATGCTAACTATTAAAGCTCGTGAAGCTCTTTCAATGTCCGCTATTGATGAAGCAGGTATTTTTGCTAAAGCAATTTTTACTAAGCCTGGAGTAGGCGAAGGTTATACTTTAGCTCAAAAAATGGTTGGAGTTGCTTGTGGTACTAAAGGAATTCTTCCTGGTACAGCATGTCTTCCAAAAATGACTACTGTAGGATCACAGGATACAACTGGTCCAATGACTGCTGATGAGATGACTGAACTAGCTTGCTTAAGATTTAATGCTGATCTAGTAATGCAATCATTTTGTCACACAGCCGCTTATCCAAAACCAAGTGATAAAATTACTCACGCAACACTGCCAACTTATATTTCAAGTCGTGGTGGAGTTAGCTTAAGACCTGGAGATGGAGTAATTCACTCATGGCTAAATAGATTATTAATTCCAGATACAGTTGGAACGGGAGGGGATTCTCATACGCGTTTTCCAATTGGAATTTCATTTCCTGCGGGCTCTGGTTTAGTTGCATTTGGTGCAGCTCTTGGTGTAATGCCGCTTGATATGCCAGAGTCAGTTCTTGTGCGCTTTTCTGGTAAATTACAACCAGGTGTAACTTTAAGAGATGTAGTAAATATGATTCCTTATGCAGCAATTCAAAAAGGGTTGTTAACTGTTGAAAAGAAAAACAAGAAAAACATTTTTGCTGGACGAATTCTTGAAATCGAAGGACTCCCAAATTTAAAAGTTGAACAGGCTTTTGAGATCACTGATGCTTCAGCTGAGAGAAGTGCAGCGGCGTGTACGATTAAATTAAATCGTGAGCCAATTGAAGAATATTTAAATTCAAATATTACTTTAATGGAATCAATGATTGAAAATGGTTTTAAAGATCCAGAAACTTTAAAAAGAAGAATCGCTTCTGTTAAAGATTGGCTAAAAAATGGCGTGTTAATGGAAGCAGATAAAAATGCAAAATATGCTGAAGTAATAGAAATTGATTTAAATGAAATGAAAGAGCCGGTTTTAGCTTGTCCAAATGATCCAGATGATGTGAAGTTATTATCTGCGGTAGCAGGTGATAAGATCGATGAGGTTTTCATTGGTTCATGTATGACAAACATAGGTCACTTCAGAGCAGCAGCTGAAATTCTTGCAGCTGGTAAGCCAAATAAAGATGTAAGACTTTGGGTTGTTCCTCCAACTAAAATGGATCAAGATCAACTAATTCGTGAAGGAAAATACGATAAGTTTAATGCTTTTGGTGCTCGTATTGAAGTTCCAGGCTGCTCTCTTTGTATGGGTAATCAAGCAAGAGTTGAAGATGCTACAACTGTATTTTCAACTTCAACCAGAAACTTTAATAATAGAATGGGAAAAGATGCTAGAGTATATTTAGGCTCGGCTGAACTTGCTGCTGTAAGTGCACAGTTAGGAAAGATTCCAACATTCACTGAGTATATGGATATTGCTAATCCTATATTAGAAAAAGACCCAGAGAATATTTATAAATATTTAAATTTCAATTTAATGGATAATTTTTCAGTTGATTAAAAAAGCCCCTTACGGGGCTTTTTTTTATTATAGTTCTACGCCAGCTTCACTTAAAGCTTGAAGTATTTTTTTACCTTTTGATTTTCCTACTTGAAGGATTAAATCTTTAATAAGTTTTTTTGTTTTTTCGTTTGATTCTTTTGTTTGACTTAATTCTGATTCTTTAGCAGAAAGTTTAGTTTCAACTTCAATCAGCTTTGTACTTACCTTGTATAATTCTTCATTTACAACTGATATTAATGAATCATTTTTTTCAACTGTATAATGATCAATATCAATTTCTTTGCTGTAATCATCATTGTAGATGTATTTTATATAATTAGTGAATGCGATTTTTTCATCAGGATTTTCACTTTGAATTTTTTTAAGTTGAGCATTAGTTGCTAAAAAGATTGCTCCACATTCTAAAACGCGTTCTTCCGGTAATGAATCACAATTTATTGATTGTTCTGATTCCCATTCCTCTCCATCAAACATCAAAATGTCGATTCTCTCTTTCAAAGCATTGAAATTGAGCTTGATTTCTTTTGCTTTTGCTACAAGTTTCATTTCAGCTTCTATAGCAAATACATTAAGTGATAATAAGGCCAGTAAGGCCACAGTGGTTTTTTTCATTTGATTTCCCCCTTAAGAAAATAGTGTGGTCAATATAGCAAATGGAGCAAATTTTTGGGCTTTAAGTGTCGTTTCTGAAATATTTATATATTTGTTAGGTTAAAGCCCTATAAGTTCATGAAATTAAAAGGAAAGCTAAAGATTTTACTCTAAAAAACCGATAGTTTTTCTATGAATAAGAAAGTTTGGGCCATTTTAGGAGTCGGTGTTGTCACGTTGATTTCAGTTTATAGAACTGAAAAAGTGGTAGAAGAAATTGAGAAGACAGAAAAAAAAGAAAAAGAAATTGTTTTCCATGATTTAAAAGCAAAAGAATCCAAACTTGGTTTTACTAAAAATGAAGTTAAGCGAGAAGTTGCAAGCGAAGAAGATATAGCAAAAAAACGGGCAAAACTCATTGAGACAAGAAAGCAGCTTTGGGAAATACACCATAAGCAAAAAGAAAAATTAAAGGCCCTTATCACTAAGTATAAAGTACCAATTTATAATAAACGTTTTATTGTTGAAGATGATTTGTATCTTGTTAGAACTGATACCCTCGATTCGCTTGGAAATTATGAATTATATAAAAAAATGGGACCTTATTCCATTGTGGAGACAGATAATCCACCAGAAGTAAGTAAGACCACAATAATAAGAGATATTAAAACACTTAATCTTGGTTATTATACTGGTGAAATTAAAGTAGAACTTAAAAATACCAACGATATTTATGACATTATTGATAAATATAATAATGTAAAAATTGTGAATGTTTTTAATCATATCAATACTGCCATTATTTCAGTTAGTGGTCTTGCTAGCGCAACAGAATTTATTGAAATTTTAAAGAAAGACTCAAGAGTGAAGAATGCTAGTGTTGATATAGTGATGAGTAACCGTAGGGCCAATTAAATTGCCTATTTTTGGAGCTTAATAATTGAGTTAAGATCCAAGGTAAATACTTAATATTATTAGAAACATCTTATATTTGTATGTTCCTAGAATGTTGAAATTTATAATGAGGGTAATGAAATTATTAATTATATTAACATTTATTTTTATCTATGGATGTAACCCACAGCCAGTGGCAGAAGAAGCTCCGTATATTGATAATAAATATAAGCCCATCGTAGGTAATCCAACGACGACCACAACTGGTAGTTATACAACTGGTGGATCCACTTCAGGTGTTTCGAATACGACAACTGGTGGTTCTACTTCAGGTGGTTCGACTACGACAACAGGTGGTTCATCAACAACTGGCGGATCAACTACAACAACTGGAGGTTCAACTTCAGGTGGGTCAACTACAACAACTGGCGGATCAACTACAACTGGCGGATCAACTACAACTGGCGGATCATCGACAGCTGGCTCTACATCGTCACCAA
>CAYGTU010000124.1:0-4275 GCA_964352945.1 uncultured Bacteriovoracaceae bacterium | reverse complement strand
CTGGGGGTTCATCTACTTCTTGAGCTTCTAATACAACAGGTGGTTCATCAACTACTGGCGGATCATCAACAACAACATGTGGAACAACTACAACGGGCGGAACGGTTACAACAACTGACGGCTCAACTTCAGGCGGGTCAACTACAACTACAGGTGGATCGACTACATCAACAACAGGGTCAACAAGCGGTGGATCTACTTCAGGTGGATCAACAACTTCAGGAAGCTCAACAACAACTACTGGTGGAAGTACCGATTCATCTTGGTTTACAACTGGTAGTAGTACTGGTGGTGGTTCAACTTCAACTACAGGATCAACAAGTGGGGGCTCAACTTCAGGTGGAACGACTTCTGGCGGAACAACAACTTCTACGACAACAACAACTGGTGGTTCAACTTCAGGTGGTTCGACTACCACAACTGGTGGGACAACTTCAGGTGGTTCAACAACTGGAGGTACATATGTTCCTACTTCAACAGTTCAACAAGTAACGGCTTATTTTCAAACAGCAAAAGAAGGCGTTTATTATGAATTTCAATTCGTACCGAATCAATTAACAGGTACGATTGCTTATACAGCTCAAAATATTCCTTCATGGGCAACTTTTGATTCTTCAACAGCAACAATTTCTGGTATTCCTGTTTATGGTTCTTACACAGCGGTTAAAGTAATTGGAACAAATACTAAGGGTGATGTTGAGGCGACTGAATCATTCAATGTAACAGTTTTAGGTGATCCAATTGCTAGTTATGCTTGGCATTTAAATAAATCAAATCAAAAATCGTTTGCAACAAATCCCGGATATGTTGGTTATGATATGAAATTAATTGATACTCTAGCGCAAGAAATTACTGGGTCAGGTGTAAAAGTTTGTATTTCGGATACCGGTATTGATATTGGCCATGAAGACTTAGCAAGTAATGTGACTGGAACAATTCATAATTTTACTTCAGGTACATTTCACGATTCAGAGGGACATGGTACAAGTGTCGCTGGGATCATAGGAGCTGTAGGTTGGAACGGTAAAGGGTCACGAGGAATTGCACCGAATGTTTCTTTAGGTGGAAATAACTTTTTAGAAAGTAATCAATCAATGTCTTCCGTTATTACCCAAGCAAGTGGTAACTATGATGTTTATAATTATAGCTATGGAGATAATTATTTTAGTGATTGGCCAAGTGATGCTACTTATGTTGCTCATCTTAAAAATTACTATAATACAAAAAGAAGTGGCTTAGGTGTTTTCTATGTAAAAGCAGCGGGTAATGAATATCAAAATTATGATTCTGGTCTTCAAGCTTATGTTCCACATAATGCCAATGTCCCTTTAGAAAATGAAACTCCATATGTATTAGTGGTAGGTGCTTATAATGCAAAAGGAAAAAAATCGAGTTATTCAAATGCAGGTTCAAATCTTTGGATAAGTGCTCCAGGTGGAGAATACGGTGATACAGATCCAGCTATTGTGACAACAGATATTAGTGGTTGTAGTCAAGGATATTCAGTAACAACTTCATATCCAATAAATCCTTTTGAATCAGGACATGCATTAAATTCAAATTGTAATTATATTTCTACATTTAATGGAACAAGTGCTGCTACACCTATGGTTGTAGGTGCAATTTCTTTAATTCTAGAAGCAAATGAAAATTTAACAAATAGAGATGTAAAATATATCTTAGCTAAATCAGCTAGAAAGATTGACCCAAGTTCTGTGAATATTTCCCATCAAGAACCTTCGTTAAATTTATCTGGTCATACTTATGACTATGGATGGGTAACAAATGCCGCAGGTTTTCCATTCCATAATTGGTATGGTTTTGGAGCAATAGATGTAGATAAAGCAATTGAGTTAGCGAGTAGTTATTCAGGTGGACTTCCTGATCTGACATCTACTTCTGTTAGTTCAGCATCTAATTTAAATTTATCTATTCCAGATTCAAGTGCAACAGGTGTAACATCTACTTTAAATGTAACTTCAGGTTTAACTGTAGAATCTATACAAATTACAGTTAATATCGACCATACATCAAGTGGAGATTTAGGAATTGAAATAATATCTCCAAGTGGAACAAAAAGTCATTTAATTAATATTAATAACTCACTCTTAATAGATTTTGATGAAGATTTAGAAGATTTTGTTATGCTATCTAATGCATTCTACGGAGAATCTGCAACAGGTACATGGACAATTAAAGTGGTGGATGGTCTAGGCTATTACACAGGAACTCTAAAGAATTGGAAAATAACAATTAATGGTTCAAATTCAGTAATTCAGAAATGAAATATTTAATTTTTTTCCTATTTATTATTTCACTCTCAATAAATGCACAAACACTTAAAGCAAGTGATCCTTGCTTTAAAGATCCGAGATCTTTTGATTGTAGGGGGAATATTTCAAAAAAATTATTTTTTGATGAAAATGATAAAGTAAGTTATTTTGATTCAATTATAAAAAAGCATGGTGTAGATATCCTCTATGATAGTGGTAGTAAAGTTGGCTTATCGAGAGAAATTCTCAATGAAAGGCATGCGACGGAATTATTTGATAAATATATAATTCCTAACTTTGATAAGTTTAATACAAATGATAATTTATACCTTGATAATCTATTACTAAAAAAAGAATTTACTCGCTACTCGACGGTCAATTTTTTAGATAGAAGTATGCAAAAAGCTGAGAAGATTCTAAATTCAAAAGAGATAGCTAATAGCTTATGGGATAAAAAATCATTTCCTAATTCAATTGAAAAAAGATATTTAGAATTAATTAAGCAAATTGAAAATTATCCAAAGGACCGAGACAATAAATCAGTCGCAGAAGATTTGAAAATGGCAAATAATGTACTTCTCAAATTAAAGCCTTACACTGATTTATCTAAAAATTTATGCCAGATACATACTATAAGTGAATATGAGACTAAGAAGCAAGGATTTGGAAACTTTTATAAAAATATAAATAATGATTTAGATGACATCCTTCTTTGTGCGCTAAAAAATAATGATACAGATTTAGCAAGTCATTTAATCGAATTGAAAGAGTATAATCCAGAAAAAATTAATGAGTACTTAAGTTTTCTAGAACTAGGAGATAATCCCTTTGGTGGGAAATTTTCAAGTCAATTGCTTAGCAATCCTGAAAATAAGAATTATGTAAATAACGATTATGTCAAAGTGTATGAAAAATTTCAGTCGGTTAAAAATATAATGGATAGTTGTATTTCAATTGATTTAAGCGATGTTCAGAAGGAGAATGGAACTTTAAATCAAGCCTTAGATGCAATGTATTTTAGAACAGTAAAGGATATTCTAAAATCCTCTAATGGATCTCTGTTAGGTGATAAAAATCTTTTAGACAAGCTTTTAAAAGGATATAGAGATGGCATCGATGTTAACTATATTGAACCAGATACTGGAAAGACTATAGCTCATTATCTCGCAGAATATGGAGACAAGGATTTAGTGAGATATATGGAAGGAAAAATTTTTAAACATAATACTTTTGACTACACAATTAAAGATAAAGAAGGAAACACACCAGCTCATATAGCTGCTAGGGCAGGAAATTATAGCTCACTTATTGCAGTTGTAGATATGCGTAAGAGTTATATGATTTTAAGTAAAGAAGGGAAAATTAGCTGGGGACATGTTGCAGTTACAAGTGACGATGAAATTATTCATATAAAAGATTTTGAAGGTAATGATCCATTTGAAATTATCAAAATGCAAAAGCGAAAAGAAAAAATTGAAAAACAAGAATATAAAATACTCTCGGAATACTATAAAGCTGTTAAAGGCAAGAAAACAAGATCATCTAATAAATAGCTTTTGTCCTGGTATTAGTCTCGTTGTATCCAAATCATTAATGGCCATAATTTGCTGAGCGGTTGTATTATGAGTATTAGCAATTTGAATTAGATAATCCCCTTTTTTCACTCGATAGAGCTTTCCCGGAATTTTAAGATTTTGTCCGATGTAAATTCTTGAATTAGAGAGCTCATTTATGTCTTTTATTTGATCAATGCTAATTTTGAATTGTTCTGCGATTTTTGTTAAATGATCACCTCTTTTAACTTCATAGCTAACATATGATTTTTTTCTATAATCATGGTCAAACCCACGAATAGCAGGTCTGCGAAAGTTCTTATCTTCAACATATTGAATGTCTGATTTTGGGACTCTAAGGATATAGTCAGAGCCTTTAGCATGTGGTGTATACCATCCTCTAAGATCAGGATTTAACTTTTTTAAATTTTTAACAGATGTTTTATAGG
>CAYGTU010000123.1:0-9324 GCA_964352945.1 uncultured Bacteriovoracaceae bacterium | reverse complement strand
GTTGAAGAATGGAAAGTTCTTCGTGGTGAAGTAAAAGTTATTGAAAAATTAAAAGACAAAAAAATAACAGAGCATAAAAAGAAAACAAACAAAGAAGAATCTAGAAAACTAGAAGAGATGGTGCAATTATGGGATCAAACAGTAAATTAATAATTTTATTATTTATTATTGTAAGTTTTAATATTTTTTCTTCTGAAACAGAAAAGAAAACTGATGATAAAATATTTTCTCAAAAAGAATTTGACGAGAAAGTAAAAACAACTATTGATAGACAGATAGACATGATTAAAAAGAAATCAATTTCAGAGTTAGCAAAAGAACTTTCAGATAAAAGTTTAAAATTAGAAAATAAAGAAGAAGAGTTACAAAAGAGAGAAGAGCTGATCGCAATTCAAAATAGAGATTTTCTTGAAAAGGTCAGTAAGTTTGAAGTGATGAAATCAAGTATTATTGGTTGTATCGAAAATAATGAGAATCAAAAGAACTCAAGAATTAATAAAGTAGTGGAGGTAATCTCTAATATGAAACCGGTTAAGGCTGCGGAAATATTAGCGGTACAGGATTCTGATATCTCAATTAACATACTCTCAAAGCTAGAAGCGGCCAAAGCATCAAAGATATTTAATTTAATGGACAAGGAAATATCTGCCCGGCTTCAAAAACAGTACCTAGATATGAAAAGATAGGAGAGAAGGATTTATTTTTATGCAAGGTATAAATAATTTTAAAAACATTCAAGATCTAGGAACTAAGGGAGCTAAAGTATCTCCTGATGGTAATGTAAATAACCTAGAACTACTTGAGCAAGGGCTTTTCGGGCCTCAAGGTAAGAATGAATTTCAAGCTGAACTTGCAAAAAATATCGATCTATCTCAATTACAAACTCCAGTAGCGCAAGCACCGATAGCACAACCAGGAACACAACCACATTTACTTTTAGGTGAAACACTTGATCCAGAATTGGCTCAAGGTTTAAATCAGGCTCAAGGTTTAAATGAGCAAGTTGAAGTTTTACCGCCGACAATAAGAAGATCTGGATTAATCTCACATAATGCTGAACCAAAAAGTATCTTTATCAATCAACCTAAAGCAGAAGTTGATCAATTTTTAATTAATCAAAATGAATTGGGCCAAGAACTTCCAGTATTAAATACAGGTAAGCCAAAAAGTATTTTCTTAAATGGTGATTTTGCAGCACAAGTTGAAGGACAGAAAGTTCAAAAGGGTGCGCAGAACTTTGTACATAAATCTATGCTGGATGTTAATAAAGCTAAGATGGACACACCTGTTAATAATTTAGCAGTTCAAACTTCAGATTCAGAAAATCTAATTAATCTTAGAAATATGATGAATAAAACAAACACTAAAGCTCTTAATGGAGCACATTTTGATAAATCAGGTAATACTGGTCTAATAAATATGAATGCTGTTAATGAGAGCGAGAATTTTGAAGATGAAAGTTTTAGTGGTGATACAAATGGAAATGATTTTTTAAGCTCTGAGCAATTTGCTTCAAAGGATATTGAATTAGCTCCAACTGGAAAAGTTTTTGAAACTTCTTCACTTGATGGAATGGATTCAACTGATACTGAAGCCCTTATCAATAAAATTTCAGATTATATTCAAAACTCTAAAATAGATAATTCTAAAAGAGTTGAGATGAGCATGAATGATCAACATCTTGGAAAGATAGATCTAGTTGTTGAAAAATCTGCTAATAATACAATTAATGTAAGTATGAGCACTGCAAATAGTGATGTTAGCGCTCTATTAAATCAAAATAAGAGCCAATTAATTTCAAATTTATCACAATCAGGTTTTACAGTTAATGACGTGAAAATTGATATATCAAGTTCAAGATCAAATAGTAACTCGAACTTTTCACAAAATTTTTCTGGTAATCAAAATCAAAGTCAACAATTTGGCTCTAAGAATGGCCAACAAAATCAAGACTCTCAAAAGAGAAATGATCTTTGGGATATCTTAAGAGATAAGGAAGCAGCTTAATGCCTAAAATGGGTCGCCCCGTTACAGATGTGCAGAGTAGTCTCAGTAATGTAACAATGAGACCTAAAAAAGCTGACATTGATTTATCAAAAAAAGAATTATCAAAGCAAGAAGTCCTAGATAAAGCAACTGGTAGAAAAACAGAAGATCCTCGTTTTGCTCGTAATGTAAATAATAAAATGGGTAAGGATGAGTTTTTAAAATTATTAACTCATCAACTAGAAAATCAAGATCCAATGAATCCAGTTGATCAACAAAAGTTTTCAGCTGAATTAGCTCAATACTCACAACTAGAGCAATTAACAAATTTAAATTCTAAGTTCGATAGATTTGGTAAAGATCAAGAAATGCAAAATCAATTTTATGCAGCAAGCTTTATCGGAAAAGAAGTTGTTACTGACGGTAATACTTTAAAAATCCAACCAGGTGAAAGTGGTGGAGATATTATTTATAATTTACCTAATAAAGCAAAACAAGTTTTAATCCGTATATTTGATTCTAAAAACCAAATGGTTGGTGAGATTAGAGAAGACGATGTTTCTCGTGGTGGAAATAAAACTCGTTGGGATGGAAAAACTCTTGATGGAACTCCAACAGCTGCAGGAAATTATACTGTTCAAGTTATGGGATGGGGTGAAGATCTTCAACCACTTGACATAAAGACTCAGAATAGAGGGATTGTTGAGACAGTTTCCTTTGATAATGGTGAAACAGTATTATTAGTAGATAATAAAAAAGTATTTTTGCGTGATGTAAAAAGTTTCCACCTTGCAAAGGGCCAGAAACTAAATCATAATCAAAAGACGATGGGAACACCTAATACGAAAAAACCATTAATGCCAAATGCTCACTTAGCTAGAGAACTTAGTGGTGAAAAACTTGGTGGAAGAACAATAAAAGAAGAACAAGTTAATGAACTTAAAAATAAGCAGCAAGCTGCGAGTGCCTATAATGATGCAAAAGGGATTTACGACTAGTGACTGGTAAAAATATTAATAACCTACTCATTCCTAACGTAACAAAACTTCCTAGCAAGAAAGAGGTAGAAAAAAGTAATGAATTAAAGCATGGTCAAGTAGATAGCGATTTTAAAAATATGCTACAAGATCAAATTGCTGATACAAAATCAAAACATGGTATCAATCTTTCTGTTCACGCAGCAAGAAGATTAAGTGAAAGAGAAATTGAAATTGATAATGATGAGTTTTTAAAAATTAAAGAAGCATTGGGAAAATTAAAGTTAAAAGGTGGTCACGATTCATTGGTGATTACAAATAAAGCTGCTTATATCGTTGACGTTGATGACAATAAAATCGTAACGGCAATTGATAAAGATAATATTGAGAATAATATTTTTACAAAAATTGATTCAACTGTAATTGTGCAATAAAAATTTAGTTGATTGATTTTAAAATATACATTTAGGAAAAAGAGATAACAGGCTGGTCCTTTCCGGAAGCCCTAGTTAGAAGAATGTTTTTCTTTTAACAATCTCTGTAAACTTCGTCTAGGAGGGACACATGGGTTTATTATCTTCGTTTAACATTGGTGTATCAGGTTTACGTTCGTCGGGTGATTCGATGGCAGTAATCGGTGATAACATCGCAAACTCTGGAACCACAGGTTTCAAAAAATCAAGAGCAGAATTTCAAGATCTACTTTCAAAATCTCTAAAGGGTATTGATGGTGGAGATCAGGTCGGTTCAGGTTCGAAATTAGCGCACATTAAGCAACAATTTATTCAAGGTAATATTAACAGAACTGATAATATTACTGACCTTGCAATCAGCGGGAATGGATTCTTCGTAGCGGAAACTAATTTTGGTAGAGGCTACACAAGAGATGGATCACTTCATTTTGATAAAGAAGGAAATTTAATTAATGGTGATGGATATAAAATCATAGGTTTTAAAGCTGATGATGACGGTAACATTACCAATGCAACGGCACCGATTAGACTAGGTAATACAATCATACCAGCTGAGTCAACGAGTGAAGTTGATATGATGATGAATTTAGATTCAAGAGAAGATGTAAAAGTTTTTGATCCAACAAAGGCTGAAGAAACTTCAAGTTATCAGACGACTATAAATGTTTACGATAATGTTGGTACTCCAAGATTAGTAAACATTTTTTACAATAAAATTGCTGATAATCAATGGGAATACCATGCAATGGTTGATGGCAAAGATGCTCAAGGTGGCGTTGAAGGCACAATGGTTGAGATGGGGAAAGGTAAAGTTTTATTCAATGCTAAAGGACAACTACAAGATGTTGTTGAAGAGCAAAATGCATTTAACTTTAATAAAGGTGCTGAACCAAATCAAAAAATCAAATTTTCATTCGGTAAAACACTTAAAGATGGTGGTGATGGAATTGACGGTTCAACTCAATATGGTGCTGACTCATCGATTTCAAGACACACAGCTGACGGTCTTAAGGCTGCAACACTGGCAAGTTTATCATTCAATGATGAAGGTATCCTTTCTGCAGTTTATGATAATGGTGAGACAAGAGATATTGCTCAAATTGCTATTGGTAAATTTGAAAATAACGAAGGTCTTTTCAAAGTTGGTAAAAATATGATGAAAGAATCAAGAAAATCTGGACAGGCTGCCCTTGGTAGACCAGGTCAAGATGGTAGAGGAGATGTAATCTCTAAATCACTTGAACTTTCAAACGTGGATATTGCAACTGAATTCATTAGTTTAATGAATGCTCAGAGAAATTTCCAAGCTAACACTCGAACAATTACAACTGCAAACGAGATGTTACAAGAAGTCTTAAACATTAAACGATAATTAGAATACTCCTAGACAGGGGGAAGCTTCGGCTTCCCCTTTTTTTTAGGTACGCGGCTCCTTTTTACAAAATTAATAAGATACAATTACGAAAGATTACTTTTTCTGAAATAGACAAGAGATTAAGTAATTTATTGAACAATTTCTAAAGAAAAACTCACTTCTAGAAGACCAAAAATAATTAAGCCGCGATAAAAATCAAATTCAGCCTATTTTAACGGAACTACTATCTTTAAGTAATTGAAATTGTAAAAAGGAACCGCGTACCTACTTAGAAAAAATTTCACATTTTGGTCTTTTTCTCTTATATTCCTCGAAATTATAATAATTAGTATATTCATAATTTTAGGAACTAATGAAATACTTAACACTACTATTCATTCTAACTCTTTCAATCAACTCTTTTGCTGAAGATAGAGGGCTAATGGCCACAAAAGAACAGACTAAGTTTGCTGAAAATCTTTTGAAAAAATGTAATGAGGCTTCTGATGCTGGTAAAGTTAAATTTGGTACACAAAATTGTTATAAAGCGGTGATGCCTCTGTTTAGAAATTACATTACAAAGGGTGGAGATATTAATTTTGATATTATTAGATCTCTTGGTTCAGATTTTCAAAATGTCCGAGTGAGATTTATGCATTTCTTTTTTTTCCGTGAGACTGCGGATATAGCAGGACAACAAGATATTCCATCAACAGATAGAAAGTGGCAACTTGAGCAAATTAAATATCTCTATAAACATATTAATCATAGTGATTGGAATTTATCCTTTTTTCAATACACAGGGGTATCTAGTTTAACTAGAACTGTTCTTGGGTATACAGTTCTATCCAATCCAGAATACACCAAGCATATAAATATTAATGCTTATCATAAATGGGTGGATCAGGGTGGTACAACGAGATATAAAGGGCATATCTTGCAATATATGGGAGATGATGATCCTCAGTTTATGTGGGATCTTATTATTTCACTAGGCGCTCATCCAATTCTTAAAAAAGAGAACTGTAAATTAGAGCTTGTTGATAAAATTCTTGAATATTTTCCCGATTACTATGATTGGGATATTATTAAGTGTATCTATAAAAGACATCCAGAAGAAGACAACTAAAATTATTGAATTGAACTTATTGCCAATTTAAATTGTCCCTTAAAAATCAAACATATATATTATATTCAAGTAGTTATATTCATCCGTTTTTTAGGTACGCGGTTCCTTTTTACAAAATCAATAAGATACAATTTTGAAAGATTGCTTTTTCTGAAATAGATAAGGGATTAAGTAATTTATTGAGCAACTTCAAAAGAAAAACTCATTTCTAATGAACCAGAAAAAAATTAGCCGCGATAAAAATCAAATTCAGCCTATTTTAACGGAACTACTATCTTTAAGTAATTGAAATTGTAAAAAGGAACCGCGTACCATTTACCTTGAAAATATTTCACAAATGACCTCATTTTCTATATATTGCCCGCAGTTATGATAGATTCTTTTGAATCAAATTTTGGAGATTTATGAAACTTTTTATTCTATTAGTTCTTGCGACCATATCTTTAAATGTTTTTGCTTTGGAATCTCAACAAAAAATGGCTAAGAAATTTTTCCAACTTTGTGAAGAGGGAAAAGAAAAAGTTTTTAAACCTTATGTAATTAAAAATACTGGTTGTTATTTAAATGCAATGCCATACCTAAAAAAATGGGTAGAGGCAGGCGGAAATTTAGATTTTATAACTAAGGATGAATTTAATTATGATGATTATTTTGTAATGATATTTTTTTCTTCTCAAAGAGAATATCAATCATTGACTGGCTCAGGGACTAAGGAAGAAAAACTATTACATATTAACTGGGATAAATGGCTAATTAATGAACTAACTAAAGATGCTCCTGGGTTTTGGGAGCGACCTGACTTAGATTTGCCTAATTACTATCACCAATTCACTCGATTGCTTTTTGATTGGTATAGACCTCTCGCGGCTGTAGATGCAGGAGCAGATGTGAATTTTTCTCTTAAAAGCGAATGTAAAAAAATTTCAAATGGTAAAGAAATTTGCCGTTATTACTCAAATCCTTTTCAATTTTCAGAAAAAAGACATTGGAATGATATTTGGGATGGATGGACATTTAAAGAGTTATTAAAAAGAGGTCTTGATCCCTATTCAGAAAAAATAAACTGCTTGGTCTATTGGAGCTTTTGGGGAGAAAAGGCTAAAATCATTAGAGATTATTTTAATGATCCTGATTATCGTGGACCAGAGTGCCGACTTTAATCACTAGTATTCCAACTGTTATATTATCTATTTACAAGTAGTTACAGCTTACCACTCATTTTACTTCAGTAAACCACTCAGTTAACCGATAATATCCCAATGATATTAAGAGGTTGTATTCTTTTTTTATTCATTTTCAATACTACTTGTTTTGCAAGTGAGGTTTATTCATCTTGTGGAGAACAAACTCCTTTTACTATTTCTAGTGATGCCACAAGCCCAATTGATTTAATTGTTAACCCAGCTAAAGAATGCAAGCTTCCTAATAGTGAAATTGTAAAATGTGGAGAAAACCCTTATTTAAATTATGATACCGCTTGCTGTTGCCATGACGACCAGTCTAAATCATTAGCAACATTAGGTACTGAAAAAATTCCAGAGAGTGTAAAAAAAGAACTTCCAATAATTCAAAAAAAATTAAGTGATGAACATATAATGGGATTCACTATGTCTAAGGTTGGCGAGATAGGGGAAGATTTACAAGGCATATCAAACCTTATGAATAACAACCTAATTAGACCTGATTTACTTGCAGGGCTTAATGGCTGTCGTGTCGATAAAATGAAAGATCATATTCATGAGGGTTATGATCGCTTAAAGAGAGAAAACAAAAAGGCTCTCAAAGCACTTGTGCCAGAAGAAGAATGTGATATCGATCAAGCTCTCGCCGATATGTCTGGTGGAAAATTTAATTCTTTTAGTGATCTTAAAAATGGGCCCTTTAAAGAAATTTTTAAAAGTACCGCTTATAATGAAATTCCCGACAAATATAAAAACGATCCTAACGTTTGTCTTTCGATGGGTGATTATAAAAGCTTAAATTCAATTGCAGTAGATAGCGTTATGGACGATATTGGTCTTGAATTTTTAAGTGAAGTGTATCCAGAACACAAGTTTTTTCCCGAAACTAAAGTTGTTGATGATCTTATTGATGGAAGCAGAAAAGTTAATTCGGGTGAGTTCCTAGGATTTCCAGATGAAACACCTAAAGATTTTATAAAACTTCCTATAATTAACGTATCTACTTTACATAAGCACAGTGTTTTAAACTCTAATCCACTCTTACATTTTTTCAAACAGAAAATGCTAGACGATAAAGGAAGGGATAAAATTTTAGATATTTACAAAGAATGCCTTAGCAAAGGATCTTGCAAAACATTTAATGATTTCATTTATTCAAATGAGATTGTTAAGTTGTATGCAGATAATCAAAATCAAAAGTGTAAAGATATTTTTGAGTTACAAGTACCCTTACTTTTTTGTAAGAAAAAAGGTCTTACTCCGAAAAAGTTTATTCCAGCCGCATTGGACACTTATATTTCCTCTAACGTGCCTAGTGCAAACCCTATGGCTGTCCAAAATGAATTTACTTGTAATGCTAATAGCAGCATTAAAGATAGCTCTGTTGTAGATGCATGGAATAGCGCAGTTAATGAGTTACTTCATCTTGATGATAAAAATGTTTATAAAAATGATTTAAATAAAGATATTCTTGGATTTAATGGAATTGATGATTTTGAATCTCCTACAGAAAAAGAGTTAATCGAAAAATTTAAAAATCCCCATCTTCTTAATTATAATAAATGGGCAGGAACATTAAATAGTGGATTTTCCCTTAGCGATGCTCTTAGTAATAAAACAAGATTTTACGCGTTCAATGAGAATTACTGCAAAATGTTTCCCGAATGTTCGACTAAAAATAATAAAGATTGTCCAATAGGTAAATATCCTATGCTTTTTGATTTAACTGAAAGGCTAGCTAAAACTTATGGCCTTGATCTCGATAAATTTGAAATTATTACTTATGATGATTTAGAAAAAGTAATAAGCAATTATACACCTAAGCCAAAAAACCTTGATGATAATCTTAATGAAGTATTAAAGATTGTCGAAAACATTGCAGACTCAGATACAAAGGTTTTATCTAAGTCTTGTATCTATGGAGATAAAAGAAGTGTAGGTATTGAGATTCAAGGTAAAACATGCGCAATGCCAAAGACAGATAATCCATCAAACTATGGGGATATTTTATCCAAAAGCAGTGCCGATAATAATGTCATGCCTAATTACTTCATGCACGGAGATGATAAAGCGGAAGAAAAGTTAAAGGAAATCGCCTCATCTAGCGCATACGCAAGTGGAGATATAGATGCTACTAAAAAAATGATTAATAGTTCTTATGTGCCAAGGTTTGATTTTGCTGATAACAAGCAATCACCCCAAATTGCTGGCAGTGGCAATAATG
>CAYGTU010000122.1:0-9385 GCA_964352945.1 uncultured Bacteriovoracaceae bacterium | reverse complement strand
TTTTTAATCTCCGATATAAATATATTTGTAAAATGAGTAAGATACTAAATGAAGCAAATGAAAGAAAAGGAATTGTAATAAATCCTAGCCATTCAATAAAAACAGTAGAGCATGAAACTCCTTGAACACAAGGAGAAGCGCTCTCAGGAATAATCTCATAATAGAGTAAGTTATGATAAATTGAGATTAGTAAACCTGAAAGAATAAGTGGAATTGAAAATCTGATGACATATCTTGGAGGCTCAAATGATCCAACTAAAAATATAATAACTAAAGGATACATAGCAATTCGCTGATACCAACACAGAACACATGGAGGGAATTCCATGATTTCGCTGAAAAATAAACTACCTAAAGTCGAGATAGTTGCTAATATCCAGCTACTAAAAATTATCCACCAAGTAAATTCACTCTTAATTTCATTTTCCATCTTTGTATCATAGTTCAGCATTTTAAAAAAAGCTATAATAAGGCTTTATTTTTGTATATAACTAATTACAATGAAGTTTTAGGGGGAATAAATGAATATTATAACGCAAGTATTTTTACCGTTAATTTTGGCCTTTATTATGTTTTCAATGGGGCTTGATTTAACTCTTAATGATTTTAAAAGAATAGGAAAGTTTCCAAAAGCTTTTATTTTAGGCTTTCTATTGCAATTTATCTCACTTCCTTTATTAGCTTTTGGACTCGCACATTTATTCATTACCTATGGCCTTGATCCACAATATGCAGTTGGTCTTGTTATCATTGCAGCTTGTCCCGGTGGAGTGACATCAAATATGATGACTCATATAGCGAAAGGGGATTCGGCCTTATCAATTTCTCTAACAGCAGTAACCAGTATTATAAGTGTTTTAACATTACCTTTTATAGTTAATTTAGCTCTTAAAGAATTTATGGGAGCTGATAGTAATGTAGTTCTTCCCCTTGGAAAGACGATTCTTGGTATTTTTCTTATAACTACAGTTCCTGTCGCCTTAGGAATGTTAATAAAAGGATTTAAAAATAATTTAGCAGAAAAGATTGAACCAATTTGCAGAAAAGTAGCATCAATTCTTTTTGTTATTATTGTAATAGCAGCGATTGCAAAAGACTGGAAACTTATTGCAGAAAATTTTTCAACTGTGGGGCCATTAACTTTGGCACTTAATACAACTGCCATGCTAATAGCTTTTATCGCAGCTAAGTTAAGTAATCTTAATCAGGCTCAGACCACAGCTATTACTTATGAATGTGGATTTCAAAATGGAACCTTGGCAATATTTATTACATTAACACTTCTTAATAATAATATGATGATGCTACCAGGTGGGATTTATTCAATTCTCATGTTTGGATCAGCTGCGCTTTATTATATACTTTTAAAAAAGTCAGGTGGGCTTGAGAATCCTATCAGTGTATAAAATTATCTTCCAAAAGCATGTGAAGTGTTTTTAAAAAGGGTAGAGCATGAGTTACTCATTTTAAATCCTAGTTTTTTTGAAAACTCAATAGGTCTTTCGACCTCACTTAATTTCTCTTGAACAGGTTTTATAAGATTATAATGGTGTAGCCATACATCATGTCTGGAAATATTTCCCTTAGCAAAAGCTTCAGAAGTTTCATGAGACCAAATCCAGGGGTTATCAAGTTTTGAGAATTCCCATCTCGATCCGTCTCCCTTATTTGATTTGTTATAACCCCAAATATCAAAAGGTACGGAATACTTAGTATCTACATTGACCCTGATATTATCTTTGATAACTTCATCTTTTACTACAAAGTGTCCAAAATCAAATAAATGATTATCAACTGTTCCTTGTATATTTTCATTGGCATAAATACCATATTTAGTAAGTAGATTTTCAAAACGATTTCTTACAGCTTTATCGAGCCAGCCATTTCCTCTACCAGTATCAGCAGAAGTATATCTTTTATGGGCCTGTCTTAGATAAAGACCAGCTCGTGATTTTGATCCATCACTATGAACGATATCAAATCCTGCATCAATAACGGCGTAGCTTCCAACAACTTTATTATCAATTCCAGAATGTGCCACAACAGAGCTCACCATTTTTTCATAGCTAAATTCTCGAAGGGATTCACCCAGAGAGGCCAGACCATTTCCATGTGATTTTTGGGAAGGACTTATAGAGCCAGAACCTTTGATATCAATTAATCCAAAGTCAGCTCCCTTAGAATTTGTCACATTAAAAACCAGGGCCCTTCCATACTCAGGAGGGCGGTAAGCAGTAATTTTTTCAGCCTTATTTACAGGAATGAGAGAGTTAACAATATTCTGTTCTGCTTGAGGAATAGAGATAAAGGCAGTGTGTTTATAAAGCCAAAAATCAATTTGATCATTACTATAATGAGCGATATCAGGAAAATCTTTTCTGATAAGTTCATAGTCAGCAATCATAACCTTAGAATTTGTTAATCGATAAACTTCTTCTTTAAGGGATTTTTTATGGACTTGATTTATTTGTCTAATAGGATTCAAATTAGCTTCAATTGTCGAACGAAGATCTTGAGCATAAGCTGTTGAAATGAATAATAAAAAGAATAAGATTCTCACACCTACTTATCGGTTAAAGTGAGTTAGTATTTATTATTTAAAAGTGATATAGTTTTGATGCAATAATTGACTAATACCATATGGAATCACTATGAAAAGAAGGTCATTTTTAACATTTTTAGCTCTTTTGAGTCCAGCAACATGGTCAATGAGCCTAAAAAGTATTTTTAATTCAGGGAAAAAACAGATGATAAAAAAAATTCAACCAATAGATTTTCAGTGGCCTATGCAAGAGCCCTTTCTTTTTTGTGCTCACCATAATGATGAGTATCCAGCAGGGAACAGTAATCATGGACTAGATTCTAGTCATTTTGCTGGCAGAAACATGGGATCAGACTTTCAAGTAAAAGATGGTTTTAGGTTATATCATGGAAAAGAAGTTCCGGGCTTTCCAGTACACCCCCATAGAGGATTTGAAACAATTACTATTGTGAGAAAAGGATATGTCGATCATGCAGATTCTCTTGGAGCTGCCGGAAGATATGGAGATGGGGATGTTCAGTGGATGACAGCGGGTAGTGGAGTTCAGCATTCAGAAATGTTTCCCCTGCTTCATAAAGATAAAGAAAATACTTTAGAGCTTTTTCAGCTTTGGCTTAATCTTCCAAAGAAAAATAAAATGGTACCAGCTGATTTTAAAATGCTCTGGTCTGGCGATATTCCTCGTATAAATGAAAATGGCACTGATGTTACTCTCATTAGTGGTTCATATAACGGAAAAGAATATTACCAAGCACCAAAAAATAGTTGGGCTGCAGAAAAAGAAAATGGTGTTAATATTTTACTAGTGAAAATGAAACAAGGTGCAAGCTTTGAAATGCCAGCTACCAGCATTGAGACAAACCGATCCCTTTATCTATTTGAAGGCGAGGGATTTGAGATTGATGATAAAGTTATAGTTTCAAAAAACGCGGTTTATCTACACGCAGATCAATCTTTAAATATAAAAGCTAAAGGTGAATTAGAATTTTTATTTCTAGAAGCAAAACCTATAGGAGAACCTATAGTTCAGCACGGTCCCTTTGTTATGAATACCAGAGAAGAGATTGCTCAAACTATTAATGATTATCATCAAACTCAATTTGGTGGCTGGTCTTGGGATCGAAATGATATGATTCATGGTGAGAAGATCGAGCGTTTTGCCAAGTATCCAGATGGAAGAGTTGTTAGGCCGTCTTAGTAGCATAAAGCTCATGTATTTTTACATGGGCTTTATTAATACCTTTCCTTTTGTCGCTCTCTTATTATATGAATCAAAAATTCCTTTTATATCTTCAAGATAAAATTCACTGAAGTTTTTTAAGGTGATTTTATTTTTATTCATTATTTCTAAAAGATTTTTTAAATCATCAATTGATTCTTTAACAATAAAATGCTCCACCTTAATATGATGCACTTTTGCCTCTTCTTGAATTTGCGCTTGAGAGTAGGTTGGAATCGTTACGAGTGTATTGATATTAATATTTCTTGAAGCTATAAGCTTAGAAACAACTTCACCACCAATTAGATCAATAACATCTACAGATTCACTATTATAAAGCTCATCCAGTTGATCAATCTTTAATGGGACAATTGACTTAAATTCACTTATAAAATCAAGTCCTGCTTGATCTCGATATGTTCCAAAGGCTTTTCTCTCATCACTAGAAAGAAGACTTAAGAGGCTAAATCCAACGGCCCCCGTAGCACCTAAAACTAAGACAGGATTTGTTGAATCTTTAATATACTTATAAGCTTGAAATGCAGTTAATCCAGAGAGGCAGCAAGTTATGGCTTCTTTATCAGCAAGCTCATTTGGAATGATTGCAAGTTGTTCTTCTTTTACTTTACTGTGAGTCGAGTAAGCTCCACCTTCAAAGGGAAACCCAATCATTCCACAAACTCTATCTCCAATTTTAAATCGTGATGATGATTCATGTATTTTAATTACTGTTCCACAGATATCAAACCCAAGAGTCCATGGGAGTTTGTCCTCAATTTTTTTTGCAATAAGATTAGATCCTTCATAGATTTTATAATCAACGGGATTAAAACCGATGAGAGAATTTTTAACAATTACTTCATTAGGTGCAAGACTATCAATTTCAAATTCTTTGATACTTATTTTATCTAAACTTGCAAAACCGTTAAGAGTAATTTTTTTCATTTCAATTTGCCTAAATTATATATGCAGTTATTTTTAATAAACTAGAAGCATAAATGTTTGGGCCTTTGATGTTGTAGATATATCTAAACTTAATCTATACTTGGAATCGGTAAAAGCATCACCAAGCCAAGGTATAAGAGATTGGTAATCTGTCACAAGATCAATATTATTAAAGTAATAATAAGTTTGATCACGTAATATTAATTCTAGAGGAGCAAGTCCTCTTTCATAGCGCTCACCTGCATACTGAAACTCTGTTGAAGGAGAAACTTCAAAGTGTTTTTTCATGACAAGATTACCCATATAACTACCATCAATTACATCTAATATTTCAGAACCTAATAATTTTTTGGATATGATTAAATTTTGATTTTCTTCCATAATAAAATTAATTGTAACTCTTCTTTTTTCTAGATCACAGCTGGCAGATACTTTCTCACTGAGTTCATTTAGCATCTTTTCAGAGAGAAGACATTTTCTCTCAAAAGCAACTTTACTTAAGTGCAGTGGTGTAGTGAATGTTATAGTTTGCTCACTTGCAAATACATTTGAAATTATTAGAAATCCAACTAGAAATAGTTTCATTTTTTTCCCCTTTAAAAGGAGCTTATAGCAAGCAGCCAGTATTACTGCAATTTCAATTGTAATTATTACAGCTTAATAGGTTCAACTATAGGAAAAGAGTAGCGGGTTTAGAGAAGAGATCGGTAGTGACAATTTAAAACTTTTGCTAGTTTCTTTGCTGTGGCCACACCAACTGGACGTAGGCCTCTTTCAATTTCAGAAATATGCTGCTGCTTAATTTCTGCCTTTAAAGCAAGTTCCTTTTGAGTTAAACTTTCTCTGTCTCTGTAGGTTTTAATTTTGTCACGTACAGTTTCTTCACCAAGAAGACTATCCATAAAGTTTGTCATTTCTTCATAAGACATAAGTTCATCTTCATTCTCATTATTTAATTTTTCATAAATAGCTATAATTTTTTTTATGAGCTTAAGATCAGCTCCTTCATTTAGCTCTTTATGAATTCGTTGTGCAATATTCATCTATAAACTCCTTCTCTCGAAGCTACTTTGATGATTATGATATCGGGTTTAACATATTCCATAATCACTCGGTAGTTTCGATTGAGCTTAGCTCGGTATTGATTAGTTGCTCCGCCCATCTTTTTTATTTCCCAACCTTGGGCCGCTAGACCATCTTCTTGAAGATCTTTTACAAATCTTCTGTAAGCGAGTTGGATACTTTTTGGTAGCCTTATTACATCCTTGAACACGGATTTTTTAAACCTAATTTCCATGTCAAACTCTATCATACACCAAAAATGGTGTAATTTCAATGGGGGTATAAATAGCTGAAATTAAGAGATTAGTTTTGTGGGCCATGATTTTAAACCTCCAAATATTAGGTCCATATTATCTATCTAAATAAAATAATATTTTCAGTATTTATGTTCCAGAAAGATCAATTATTTCAAATTTGAAAATGATTAAAGGCAATTCGTGTAGATTGAATTTACAAAACTAAAGCTCAATTTTTTTAGATTCTTTTTTTGTATTCTTTTCATTTGGCCAATTGTAGTGCTTAGACGGGTAGGTATTTATTCATTATATTAAGTCATATATGTGTTTTATTTAGAAAGATAGCATAAGTAATAGTAATTACGTTTCTAGTACTATTTTGGTTTAAGTACTCATAGCATTCTCGAAACTTTCTAATTGAAAAAATAGAATTGATTAGTTACGCTTAGTAAAATTATGAAGTAAGGAGATGTCATGAAATTATTAAGTATTTTAATACTTCTATCTAGTATTGCGCATTCAAACGAGCATCTTTTCAAGGCAACAATTATTGATTTTAGCGGAAGATATTTCAATGATGAACACAAAGAGTTGGCCATAAGACAGTTGGGCAATGAGAAAATATTCATCAATTGGAATTCAGGAAATCTTAATGGGAAATGTCATCAAGGTCCTTTTATGGGGGATTGTTTAACCTATAAAATAGTTAATGAAGAGTTAGAATTTTCATATTCAACAATTTTTGGCGTTGAAAATACAACTTATAAATTTCTTGATAATGAAAAAAATAAATTACAAGTAGAGTTTGTTGAAAAAAATACAAATGGAGAAGTAGAAGAAGAAAGTGTTGATGTATACACAAGGAATAACTTATGAAAAATTTAATTACTACAATCGTATTATTGATTATCTCATTCAACGTTTATGCATCAAAACGCTTATATAATGCTGTTAAAGAGCAAAATGTTCAAAAAGTAAAAAAATTACTTTATAGCAACGGTGTAGAGATTAATATTCGAATGGAAGATGGAAGAACACCTTTAATAGAAGCAGTGGATTTAGAAAACTTAGAAATAGTAACTTTATTGCTTTTAAGAGATGCTGACCCTAATTTAGTGACTAAACATTATCAATACTCACCAATTATGATAAGTGCAGAGAAAGGCAATTATGGATTAACCAAACTTCTAATTGATAATAAGGCAAAGGTAAATCAAAGAAGCTCTACTGGTGCTAATGCTTTAACTCTAGCAGTAAGTGAAAACCATGATGATGTTGCAAGGCTACTCGCAGATAATGGTTCTAAATTAAATTACCCTACAGCTGCTTTTAGAGATCCACCTCTGATAATGGCAATTATAAATAAAAATTATGATTTAGTAAGATATCTCATCGTCAAAGGTGCAGATGTAAATTGCTTTGGACGAAATTGGATTACACCACTAATTTATCTATCTTCAAGAGGAGAATTTGATTTGGTGAAACTTCTTTTTGAATATGGGTATACTAATATTGATCAAAGGAAAATAAATGGTAGTGGTACAGCGTTATATTATTCTGTTCAAAATGGGCATAATGATATTGCGGTATACTTAGTAGCTAAGGGAGCCGATATTAATAGGCCTCATGAAGACACAGGCATTACACCTTTAATGTTAGCTGCAAAAAATAGTAACCTTGAAATAGTAACTCTTCTATTGAAAAATTATGTAATGGTAACTGCACGAAGCCGCAATGGTGATACAGCGCTTTCATTAGCAACTGATACCGAGATAAGAGAGTTACTTATTGCTTCTGGTGGAAGAGAGTAGGCTGACAAAGTCTATTGATCGACTCGTGTAATTTGCCAAATAACCGTACAATCATTCTACTAGCAGTCCATCTCTGTCGCAAGTGACCACCTTTGAAGTTTAGTAGAATAACCTATGGTGACGTTCTCATTTCGCCATGTGTAGCCTTCCGCTAGAGTCTTCTGGTCTTCGTTTTATACTCTAGTAATCGTTATTATTCTGCCAAATCCATTTAGTCAGTTTGGGCCCCGATTCTCGTCAGTAATCACATTGAGATTATGTGTACTTTATTTTCACGGTCTACAGCGTTCACTTATCACAACTTTCTGTTAAAGTGCGAGTGCCAAATACGTATTGAACTAATTAAGGAACTAGTGAAAGTGCCTTAAAATTGATTTGTCTTTTTTTACGAGTAGATATTTATACCATATAACCTTAGAAGTTTTATTGAAGTGAGTTCTTTTCCAAGTCTGCCTGTATTTTTAATTCGTACTAGTCACATCTTTCTGAATGCCTGTATCTACCTCTTCGCGGACATGTATAGTTTGTTGAGATTCTTCCTCCACTTGATGAATTAACAGTAGAAATTCTTCTAAAGCCAGTAATGATACAGTTATCATCTGTAGAAAAATTTTCTGTGGCGATCCAATCACCATTAATATCAAGAACTTCAATAAAGCCAGTAGCATCAACTCCATCACAAACCTCAACATTATATCTAAATCTGGCTGTGCTTGAATATGTAATTATATCTGAATGGCAACCTCTATGTGCTAGGTGCTCGATATTCATCCTAAACGACCCATTTCTTGAAGAGTTGCAGTTTAGAGTTTCTTGACTCCCGTAGGCTGATAGTGTGCTCAGCAACATTGTAAGTGAGATCATAATTGTTTTCATTTTATTCCTTTGGTTTACTTTCTAATTATAAGAAAAATGGGTTAGTAATATTTAAATACACGTGATTAACTTTTAAAATTGCATCTGAGACGACTATATTATTTGGATCATACTCACCAATATTAGATTTTATAATATGCCCCTTAAGAAGGTATCCCGCCTTCAAAGAAGGTAAGTCTAATTCCTGTGCTTGAAATAAGAAGTATACTTTTGGAGTCGGTATATTTTCATTCTTTTGTTCAAGATAAATTTCTTTTTCTTTAGTATCTGGAATCGTTAACGTTCCCGAAATATTCACTTGCCGACTATGATGCCCACTTGCGACGAGGTGACTAGCAAAGGTGTCATTCTGTGTTAATATGAAACCATGTTGCATACTCATTACTTGAGCACTCCCTACTGAGAGATGAGATATTAAAAACAGTGATAATAAGTACTTCATAATCTGGCTCCTTTTTAGCTACGCTATCTTGTTACACACTCTGGACATTAGGATGGATTTTCTTTAAAGAGAACAGCATATTAAGCATAATCAGTTGCAAACTTTGCAACTTCCCATTTTGACTACTTTTAGATATAAATGGTTATGACTAGAGAAAAATTTCTATTAACTTCTGATCAACTAGAACTACTCCTTATAAAAGACTAAAGATCTACTCGTGTAATTTGCCAAATAACCGTACAATCATTCTAC
>CAYGTU010000121.1:0-9477 GCA_964352945.1 uncultured Bacteriovoracaceae bacterium | reverse complement strand
CTTTTAAAGATACGGGTAGATTAAATTCTAAAGTTGAAACATTTAGTATCCAGGCAAGTGAAAAAGAAAAAATGCCTCTACTTAAAGCTTTTTTAAATAATAATCTTCAAGGTCGCGGAATTTTATTTTGTAATCAAAAGGCAACAGCAACGAGATTATTTAATGAAATCAAAGAGAGCTTTCCAAAATTAAAAACTCTTCCTCTTCATGGAGAGTTAACGGCAAAAGAGAGACAGGCGAATTTTAAAAGTTTTAATAATGGAAAAATTCAAATGTTAATTGCAACTGATATAGCTGCTCGTGGAATTGATTCAAAAGAATTAGACTGGGTAATAAATTATGAATTACCAAAAACTGTAATTTATTATCTTCATAGATGTGGACGTGTTGCTCGTGCGGGACAAAAGGGAGTTATCTATAATTTCTTAAGTTCAATTGATCAAAAAAGAATTGCAGCAATTAATGAATCAATAGTTAAGCAAGCAAATTTCAGTGTTGATCTCATCGCACTAACTGAAAAAAAGAAACAAAAGAAAGGTAAAAAACTTATTAAAAAACCTATAGCTAAAAAAGTTGTTAAAAAGCAAAAGAAAGAGCAGAACAAACGCTCTGCAGCTTTTAAGGCCGGGAAACAAAATAGAAGGGCAGTTGCTCATTTACGGTAACCAAATAGCAGTAGCAGATTAGCATTTATCGCATCGCAAGGTGCAAGATGTCCTCTGTTTTCTCTGCTAAGTTTTCAATATTACGCTCATGAAATTTGGAATATTAATTGCATACTTTGTGAGCGTAGGATCGAATCATGTTTAATATTAGTTTAACAACTCTCTCACCCAACTAACGTTTTTTTATGTTTCGATCCTACTCATTTCACCTATAATACTCTTAAAAACGGAGATTATATGAAAGTTTTAGTTACCGGTGCTACTGGTTTTGTTGGGAAGAGAGTTGTTGCTAAATTATTGGCCAATAAACATGAAGTAATTGTCGTTTCAAGAAATGCAGCTAAAGCATTAAATAAATTTGGTGAAAAAGTTAAATATTTTCAATGGGAAAACTTTAAAGAAATTCCTGATCTTTCTGCCCATGATTTTGATTCAGTTATTCATCTAGCAGGTGAAAATATTGGTGATAAGAGATGGTCTGATTCACAAAAAGAAAAAATAAAAGTTTCCAGAATTGATGGAACTCATAATTTAATTTTAGGAATTAAAAATGCTAAAGTGAATCTCCAAAGCTTTGTTTCAACTTCAGCAATCGGTATTTATACAAAAAATCATAATGATGCTATTAATGAAAAATCCAGTCTAGATAATGATTTTTTAGGAGAAGTGTGTAAGCAGTGGGAAAGTGCTCTTGATGACTTACCAAGTGAAACTAAAAAAACAATTTTAAGAGTGGGAGTCGTTTTAGGCGAAGATGGTGGAATGTTAAAAAAATTACTTCCAATATTCAAGCTAGGTTTAGGGGGGCCAATTGGAAATGGTTCTCAGGAAATGAGTTGGGTTCATGTTGATGATTTAGCAGATCTTTATGTGGCCGTTTTAGAGCAAAAATTAGAAGGTTTATTTAATGCCGTTTCTTCCAATCCTGTATCTAATAAAGAATTTACCAAAGCATTTGGTAAAGCAGTTAAAAGACCTGCATTTTTTCCAGTTCCACCGTTTGCCTTAAAGGTGATGATGGGAGAGATGAGTTGCATTGCTCTTGATTCTCAGAAAATATACCCAGAAAATTTGAAGAATTTGGGACATAAGTTTAAATATGATACAATTGAGGCAGCTTTAAAGGAAATCTGTGCTTAAAAAATTGGCTTATATTTTAGTTTCATTTCTTATTATTTCTTGTTCGTGTTCAGAAGAAGAAGTTAAATTATCTCGTATCGATATTTATAAAAGGGTGAGAAAAGTAGATCCTAAAATGGAGCTAATTATGCCTAAGTCAATTAATGATGGAGTTCACTGTTCTGAGTACACTCCAGGGTGCTTGTCGGGACATAGAGTTCTTTTAAATAATTTAGAGGTAACCTTTGTGCAATTTCAATCTAATGCTCATGCCAAAAGAGCGGCTTATAAATTTAAAGGGTTTGTTTTAAATAATTGGCTTCTGGATGATTTTATTGGAGAGCCTTCACTAGAGAGGATTGCTGAAAATGAGTTAGGAGCTACTAAAATTACTGAATACATAAAACCTTATCCAGAAGAAATTAAGAAGCCTGAATCAACTGAGCAATCAAAGAGTCACTAGAAATTTTCTTACAAAAATATCTTTAAAAAATTCAATTTTATTTTTCCACAATTCGTTCATTTTAGGATTAGTTATTATTTCATCTAGTGTTTGATGAAACAGAACTATCCAGCGATTGAGTTGTCCGATATTAATTTTAAGCTTTAAATGAGCATCTGGAACGTTAAATGGGTACTCAGGAATAGCTGAAAGAGACCCTAGTAGTTGTTGCTCCCAGAACAGGGATACATGATTAATATGATGATCAAAATCTTGTATATGGTTAAATTGAAATCCAATTAAGATATCCGTTTTAGCTTTTTCATAAAACGCATCTACAACTTGATGAATTAAATCAAAGGAGTATTTCATAGATCAATTTTAGCTTCACAATAAGGGCAATAAGACCAAAATTGAGCATCTAGATGAGTATTACATTTAAAACAATCATAATTAATAACTGTTTCATCTACATCCTCACCACTAGCTAAAATATTTTTCTTCATAGCATAAATTGTAAAAGGGTGGGCGTACCAAACATTTGGTTCAATTTTTGATTGTTTAAATCGAGCCGGACCTAATTTGTCATCAGGAAGAATCTGTATTTTGATATCTTGAAATTTATTATAATTGAATTGCTGAATATCACTTAAAGATTCTAGTCTTCTTAATTCTCTTTGAATTTCATCTGCTGTTTTTTTTGATTTAAGATGTTTATCAATCATACTTTTCTCTGAACAGGTTCCCATCTCTTTTCGAGCATATTTATAATCATTTTAACATGACGTTTATGCTTATTAAAGAGCGTAATCTTGGGTTTTATCTGCTCAAAAGTAGATTTGAAATAAATTCCTTGTCCGCCCATTTCATCAATTACTCTAAGAGTCCATTCAACAACTTCAGGACTTTCATGAGTGAGAAGGGATTTAAATGTATTTAATGAGTCTAAATCAAGTCGATGACCTTTGATAAAATTAGCCTCTAAAACATGTTTTCGACTTGCTTCAAGAGCGTAGATATAGATATCTGTGGGATGAACTTCATTTAAGATTTTAATGATGCCTTTTGAAAATTCTGTTGTTCTTGTCTGAGTGTTATCGATGATGCAAAAGATCTTTTTTAATAATTCAGCATCTTTGGTGGATTCTAAATTTTCTTTCAGGATAAGAATTTCATCATCACCTAGTTTATCTAAAAAGCGGTGACCTTTTTTTAAAGAATCAATTATTTGTGAATATTTTTGATCAATCACTTTTGAACACCAACACAGATTACTCTTTGTTTAGTATCTCTTTTGGCCTTCTTAAGAACACCTGCTTTAGTATTATAAAGCCAAGCGCTTTCAAAATCGGATCCTGCTCCTGTTGCGGTCCAAAAATCTTTATCACCTTGATCAATTGCCCAACGAAGACCATTAACATCTGCTATAAGAAAGTCAGAACGAGTAGGAATTCTCCAAGAAACTAAACTATTTAAATTACCTTTTGAATCCATTGTAGAATCACTGTCATCAGCACATAAATTCTTTTTATTTGGATTTTCCTTCAGGCAGTCAAATTGATCACTTTCTTCGTTACTTCCCACAGCTTCACACCAACTATTTGCTTCACCTAAATTACTACTCCAAATAAGCTGAGTTCTGCTATCAAGCCAAACCTCATGACCACTGCTTCCATCATCACTCTTAGAAATTAAATACCAATTTCCTTCTCCAGAGTTACCAAATAAAGCACCAATCTTTTTAGATTCATTTGCGGCCGTATTAAGTTTTTCACAGTCTTTTATTCGAGCAGATAGAGTATTAAAAGTGCTATCAAATCCACATTTCTTTGTAGGGCGTGTATTTTCCGAACTCTTGTCAGTTAAATCTGAATCCATAATCTTAGGAACTCTTCTATAGGGAACAGGTAACACGCCTCTTGCTTCAATTTCCTTTTTATAGGTAAGCAGAGTAGAGTCTGTAATGTTTGTGTCTCTATGAGCTCCAGAATTGATATATTGATAGGTAAAATTAGTGCCATCTCCAAGAGTTTGGTTGTACTTTTTCTTGGTAATATCTCTATTAGGCGGCTGCTCGCCACATGAAATGATGAGAAATGCTCCAAAAATTATACTAAACAGCTGAAATTTCATAATAAGTCCTATTGCTTCATTATAGAAATTTTTTTGTCTATATTCTAGGTATATTTTTTTATAGTGAATAATTTACAATAATTAGGCACTTAGGTCTTATTTCTCTGAAATTATTCTTTAATCGTGTTATTAATTCTCCAGTTTTAGGAGTAATAACAATGATACTTAAATTTAAAGATTTAATTCTGGCACTAATTATACCAGCAATCTTTTTAATAGTTTTAAATCAAGTACATGCTGGAGACGCAAGTCTTCAGAATAGTAATATTATTACGGTATCAGTATCTAAAAAATTACGAATAGCTTTTCCTGCTTCTTCTCTTGATGTTGTCGCTAAATTTATTCATGAAAATTATTTAGCTAATAATGATTTAGGTTTAGAGCAAGCTCGAGTTGGTGAGCCAGAGAGAGTAAAGACTAAAAAGGGAAAACTCAAAAAAGTTAAGCTCAGTATATATGAGACGATTAATTATAAAGAATTTAAAGCATATGAAATAGAAGTTTATCCTAAGAAGAAACAAATAAAACTAAAATTAAAAGCTTTTAAGGATTTATTGAAAATTAAAAAACTAACTGATGACAATAGAGGATTATCAACAATCGAGTTTTGGAAAAAAACAAAACTTGGTTTATTAAAAATCCTTGAAGACATCGAAGACTCCTTACTGTAGATGAAAGATATATTATATATAATCTCAATTGAAGTAGCGACTGCAGGTGGTGGACTTCGACGGGGGATACCACAGATTTTTATTCGTTTTCAGGGATGTGCCGTTGGATGCTTAAATTGTGATTCTATGGAGACTTGGAGCTTTGATCAAGGTGGAACGAGCTATTTACTTGCTGATGTCATGAATCAAATAACCAATCTAGCAGGTTCGGGATCTAAGAAAATCAGATGGATCTCAATTACTGGTGGAGACCCACTACACCCAAAACACGAAAAGCAAGTAGAACTTTTAGTTGAAGTTTTAAAGATGGAGAAGTTCTTAATTAATATTGAAGCAGCTGGCACAAGAGTTGTTCCTTCAATATTCTCGCAAGTTGATTTTATATCAATGGATTTTAAAACACCTTCTACTGGGGTGAAAACAAGTAAGAGAGTACTCCTAGATACAATAACAAATTATCCTAATAAGTATCAAATCAAGAGTGTAGTAGCTGATAAAAAAGACTACGAAGCTAGTTTTGAAATGCTAAGAATGCTTGAAGAAGAAACTCAAAATTTCAATATTCCATGGGTAGTTACTCCTTGTTATGAAGCGACTGAAGAATTTCCAAAGAAAAGATTCTTAGATATTATTGAATTAAATGAAGAATTTGGTGGGCCTTTTAGATTAATAGGGCAACAACATAAATGGCTTCATGGTTCCGATAAAAAATTAATTTAAATTATTTAAATTTGATATTCCAATTAGCAGTCTTATCAAAAGTTTCAACTTGAATACAATATTCTCCAGAATTTAAATCAACTTTCACAGGTCCAAAATTAAAATGCTTTGGATTTAGTCCCTTAGATACGGCTCGATTTGCAATCTCACTCATACTTTCGTAGGTGATTTTTGTTTCACCTTCCCCTTCGGTTTCACCCAAGTTATTAAGCCAAGATATGGCTCTTTTTTTAGGATTTTCATTTTTATAAATTTCTTCGGTTTTAGACTTTAAGCTTGTTTTAAATTCTTCGTGTTGAATGAGAAACGCTATTGCTTTTGCGATGAATGGATCATTATGTTTAATTGTCATGGTGGCATCAATTCCAGATAAATTCGTGATTTTTTTTATGATAGGTTGAGAAAACTTATCTTTTTTAATTAAGTTTAGAATTAATTTATCTTTAAAATCAACAGAAAGTTTTAAAGGATAGTCTTTTTGCAAAGTACATCTTCCACTATGACGATCCATAGGAGCCTCGGCACCCTTTGTAACATAACAGTATCGAGTACTTTTTTCTAAGTCGTATTCTTTACATTCAATACCCGCAGGAACTCCAGTAGAATAAAATGGATCCATTCCAAGACACTTATATTCCATTATTGGCCACTGCGTATCAACGTAAGTAACTGTGGTTTGTAAATCAGGAGTAAAATTTAGAAGTGTAGTATCTTCAGTGATAAAGTATTTTGCAATATTTGAAATGTAGCCAAAATCTTGGTTACTTTCTTTATGGATGGCACAGCCGTTCATTGTCTTAATAATAAGTTTATCAGGAACAAGTTCAGGATTAAAAATCATGGTAGCAGGCTTATCAATTTTTAAATAACGAGTACATTCATCACCATTTGATAAACGTACAGATTTATCATCCCAACACTGATCGATACATTTTCCATCTTTCATTTGAATGATTTTATCAGAGGGTGAAAAGATTTTATCTTTTGCCACACAAGAGACTTTTTTAAAGGTTATATCAACATATTGAAATTTATAATAAGATTTCTTCTTATCTGGATCATAGATATTACAAAGTGGCTCTGTATTGTATTTTACTTCGGAACTAATTTTAAGTGACTTATTTACTTCAGATTTTTCAAATACTGATTTTCTTAAGTCTTCAACGTTTAAAGCTCTTTGTTCAGCGGAGCGCTGATTACATTTAAGGAGTTTCTCTAAGTCGTTATAAGTGCTTGGGTCTAAGTGACATTTACCTTTAGGAATTAGTGATTCAACTGCATGAACCTTAATAGGGTAGAATCCATTATTTTTTGAATTGATTAGTTTTTCTCGAATTTTTTTAATTTCTTTTAAATGGCCATCAGGAAAATAAATTCTAACAGTATTCGTTTTTGGATCAAATTTGTCTACAGGTACTTCAGCTTGATCATCAAGGCAGATTGAATTAGCTGAAATTTGAGTGCTAAAAAGTAGTGAAATTAATAATAAGTAATGCATTATTATTTTGCACTCCAATATGTTCCATCTAAAGGCGCTTCAACTTGTATACAGTATCTTCCGGGTTCAAATGAATGAGGAACTGGTCCATGAATTAAAGAATTTATTTTAATTCCACCTGATTCAATTTTCTCCATAGTTTGGTCAATTCTAGCAATCTCATGAGCCTGGCTTCCACCACCATTTAAAGGAATGGTTACTTTTAATTTGTCATAGTTACTTTCTGCAATCGTTTTATCTATCGCGCGCCCAACAAATTTTGAAATGTAACTATGCTTTTCATTCATTTCACTTGAAAGCACTGATCCTCCTGATAAATTATGATGCATAATTATTTTAGATGATTGAGCTTTAATAGATTTAAAAGAGACACTTTTAATACTTATTTCGGAATACTTTTTATTTTTGTAATCAATCTGAATGGGTTTATTTAATTCAACTTTGTAAATTAAAGAAATATTATGTAATTTAGAATTACAATTGTTACTTTTTAAATCTAATTTTCTCTCACTTTCTGCATATCCAGGAATTTGAACACAAGTAGTAATGTCACCATGATTTTCACAGGCATAGCCATTTTTCTCTGTAGCAGCTGGAAAAGCACTACATTGATAAGCTTTTGATGGAACGCTTACAGTTGCATCAGCGCTATCATATGTCTTTTTTAATTTTACTCCAAATTTTTCAGGATTTGGATCTTTAAAATAGGGAAGAGCACCAGAACTATAATCTATAATTTTTTTAGACGATACATCAGCTTTGCACCCCTTGGTTTGAATAATTGTAAACCTATCGGGAATAGTCATAGCATCAAATTTAATTGTGACAGGCTTGAGTAAGTTCAAATATCGAGTGCAAACAGTGCCATCAGGTAACTTAGTACTTTTATTATCCTGACAAATTCCCGAACACTTACCATTACTCATTGCTAGTGCAGCAGCTGAAGTAAATATTTTACTATCATCAACACATTTTGCGGGTCCAAATTTGATATAGACATATTGGTATTTATAATAAGCTTCTTCATTTTCTTTATCATAAATTTTACAAGTATCGTTATATCCTACTTTACTTGTAACTGAACTAGATTTGATCTGTTCAATATCATTGAACATTTTCTTAGCAGCAACCTGAACGTTCTCAGCTCTTTTTTTGGCAAGAGGTTCGTTACATTTTTTTAACTCTTCAAAATTACTGTGAGTACCAAGTTTATTCAAACAACTTCCCCATGGAATGAGAGAGGCAACACCCTCAACAGTCTGTGCAGACAATCCTGCTTCTTTAGCTTGAATTAATACTTTATTAATAGCGCTACTTTCATCAACACCTTCTGGAAAATAGATATAGGCTTCTTTTTTCTCAGCATTAAATCCCGCATTTCCTGGAATTGACTTATCTTTATCACCACAGACAAGAGTTGAGGTATCTTTTGAAAGTAATGCTTTAACCTCAGCATTTGTTTGAGCAAAAACTATTTGATTCATTAGTAATGATAGTAGGAGTAATGCTTTCATTATTCAGCTCCTCCAATATCAAATGAAATACACTTCATTGATTTTAGTCGATCAAGCATGACTGGGTCAGCTGGATCATTTGGTCTCGCATTACCTTTAGCGACAAAATCATCATAGTATTTAAGACAAGCTTGTTGTTGTCCTTTATCTTTATAAGTAGCCTTTAAACTTTTCATATCCATTTTACATTGCTTTTTATCACCGCCTGCAGCGAGACATTCTTTAAATGAAGCTTTGGCCATTTTCTTATTGGCCTTTTTTTCGCTAACACATTTATATTTTCCTTCTTTTACTTGAAACCACACTTTATTTTTAGAAAGACATTTAACTTCCTTATAATCATCTTTTGTACATTGAGCTGAAGTGTTTTTTGGATCAGTCATTTTGAGCCATTCTTCTTTTTTCTCAACATTAGGATTACTTTGAAGGATATCTAAAATTTTATCACAGTATTTACCCTTTGATTTACCTTTACCTCTAGCTTGTCTTTGAAAATCCTTATACCCAGCTTTAGAGCATGAACCATTGTTGATTTCTGTTTCAATAGCGATAGTAAGCTCATCTTTTGTTACTTTTCCTTTATCAAGAAGTTTTTGATATTTACTACACCACTTAGATTGCTTGAAATTCTTTGCTTTTTTCTTAAAGTCACTGAATTGTCTTTTAGTACAAGTTTTTGATTCAAGTACTTTTGTCATTTCCATACTTAATATTC
>CAYGTU010000120.1:0-9483 GCA_964352945.1 uncultured Bacteriovoracaceae bacterium | reverse complement strand
GGTATGGTTATAGTTAAAAATAATGCTCCAGCAGGTGGTAAAATTTCCAAGCAAACTCAAGAGCCATTTTCAGTTGGGACAGGAGATTTTTCACAAGCTCAAAATGCTTCAGTTGGATTTAGTATGGAAGTTAAACCAAGAATAGTCGAAGAAGAAAAAGTTGAGATGTCTGTTGCTGTTACAGTTAATATTCCAAAAGGCCAAGCCAAAAATGGTGCACCAATTAATACAACGAATACTCTTACGACAAGTTTAATAATTAAGACAAAAGAAAGTGCAGTTATTGGTGGAGTTGTTCAAAACCACACTTTAACTTCTTATGATAAGAATGATCCATCTCCAAATGATCAAACTGAAGATGGTGGACCACTTTTTTATTTTTTAAGATCAAAGTCATATGACACAAGTAAGAGTCAATTCGTAATTTTTGTAACTCCTGAAATTATTCAGTCTGCAAGTGTAGGTACTGAAGAAATAATGAAGAAATTTAGAAGAAGAAGGTAGAATGGCTGGTTTTATAATAAGCATAATTGGAGGAAAAGGTGGGGTTGGAAAATCTCAAGTTGCCGCTAATTTAGCTTTTGCATATGCTGGTGAACAAAGAACCAAAGTTTTATTGATGGACTTTGATCAAAAAGCGTGTGGTGACCAAAATTTAATTACAGGAGTTAGGTCTAAAAAAAGTATAAAGGACTTATCTGAGTTTAGTGGTGCAATGGATCCACGTTCAATCAATTTATTTGTTGGAGTACACAAAGCTGGTGTTCATTATATAGGAATGCCAACAGATTCAGCTTCAGCAGATGCGATTGATGTAGAAGGCTTGGGTAAAAGTCTTAAGGCCATAAAAAATCTTTATCAAGTAACAATTATAGATGCAGGAAATGAACTTAATGAACTAGCTTTAAAAGCATTAGAATTTTCTACTTTAATATTTATGGTTGTAACTCCGGATCTACTTGCCGTAAATCAAACTAAAAGATTGTATTCAGATTTAGTTTCTATGCTTTTTCCAAAAGATATGATGCAAGTTGTGTTAAATGGATTTGTAAAAGGACACCCTGTTAGTGCTGAAGTTGTTGGTAAGCAATTGGGAAAACCTGTTTTTTCCGTAATACCTAAAGATGAACAATCATGTACGATGGCACTTTCTCGATCAACTCCAGTAGTTGTTGCTAATAAAAATGCCGCCTTTGCTAAAGGTGTAATTGATACCATAAGAAAGTTAGTTCAGAAAAATGTTTTAAACAGTTTAGAGAAACTTCAAAAACCAGAAAATACTAAAAAAGAAGCACCTAAAGTTAGTAAAATTGGTGGTAAGTCTAGATCTCCTTGGGGAGAATTAAAAAGTCGTATTCATAAAGCATTAGTTGAAGAAATGGATATGAAAAAGCAGGATGATAATGATCCAAAAGCTGTAATTATTTTAAGAGAAAAAACGAAAAAACTTGTTGTTGAGCTTCTAGGTAAAGAAGATACCAAAGGTATTTTAAGTACTAGAGAAGATATGAATAAAATTGTGAAAGAAATTTTAGATGAAGCATTAGGGCTTGGTCCACTTGAAGATATGCTTTCTGATAAAACAATTTCTGAGATTATGGTTATTGGCCCAGATAAAATTTACTATGAACAAAGTGGTAAAATTAAAAAATCTGAAGTCGTTTTTACAAATGATAGACAAGTATTAAATGTTATTGAAAGAATCGTTGCTCCAATTGGTAGAAGGATTGATGAAAAGACTCCTTATGTTGATGCTCGTTTAGCTGATGGATCAAGAGTTCACGCAATTATACCTCCATGTGCTTTAGATGGTGGGACAATTACGATTAGAAAATTTCCAGAAAACAGACTTTCATATAAAGATCTTGTTGCCTTTGGTTCTCTTACAATGGAAATGGCCGATTTCTTAAGAATTTCAGTTGAGGCCCATAGAAATATTGTTATTTCTGGTGGTACAGGTTCAGGGAAGACAACACTAATTAATATGCTTGCTGGTTTTATTCCTGCTAATGAAAGGATTATTACTTGCGAGGATTCAGCCGAGCTAGATTTACCACAGGATCACGTTGTTAGATTAGAAACAAAACCACCTTCTCTTGAAGGAGATGGAGCTGTTGATATTAGATGCCTTGTTAAGCAAACACTGAGAATGCGCCCAGATAGAATTGTAGTTGGAGAGTGTCGAGGTGGAGAAACGCTTGATATGCTTCAGGCCATGAACACAGGTCACGACGGTTCCTTAACAACTGTTCACTCAAACACTCCCCGAGATTGTATGTCTCGTTTAGAAACATTAGTTCAATATGCTGGTATGGGAATATCACCTAAAGCAATTCGAGAAATGATTGCTTCTGCAGTTCATATGGTTGTTCAGCAAACAAGACTTGAAGATGGTGCAAGAAAAGTTATAAACATTACGGAAATTGGTGGAATGCAGGGTGAAGTAATAACCCTTCAAGATATTTTTGTATATAAACAAGAAGGAATGAACAAACAAGGTAAAATTGTTGGTAAATTTCAATCAAGTGGATTCATTCCAAAATTTATAGAAACCTTAGAGAAGAAAGGTTACAAAATACCAAGAGGTATTTTCACAAACAACTAACTATGAGTTATCTTTTTGCAGTCGTATTAGGAAAGTGGGGAGTTATCAATGCTATTGGTATCATCTTCTTTATATACGCCTATAAAAACAGTATTAAACTTTTCGCGTGGGTTGAAGATCAAACCTATGGTACTCGTGATTATATTTTAAAAAAATGTGACCTACTCCAAGTCGAAGTTAAACCAGAGCATATTACGATTGTTTTAGGTTGTTTAGCATTTGCTTTACCGGTTCTAGTGATGAGTTTTTTTGCACTAATTGGAAGTTATTTTTTAGGTGGACTCATTAGTATAATTTTAGCTTTCATTGGTTGGAAGATTCCAAGACCTTTTATGGACTATTTGGTTGAGAGCAGAGTTAAAAAATTTCAAGGTCAAATGGTTGATGGACTAAACTTGCTTTCAAATGGACTTCGAGCTGGCCTATCACTTCCGCAGTCGATTGGAATGGTAGTTGATGAATTACCAGCGCCTTTATCTGAAGAATTCAATTTAATTCTTCAGCAAAATAAAATAGGTGTACCCCTAGAAGAATGTTTTGATTCTCTTAATAAAAGAATTCCCATTGAAGATATCGAGATGTTTGTAACCAGTGTAAATATCTTAAGAGAGACTGGTGGTAATTTAGCGGAAACTTTTGATACGATTGGTGCCGTTATTCGCGAACGCGTAAGACTAACTCAAAAGATTGAAACTTATGTTGCTCAAGGAATGATGCAAGGGATGACCATATTTGCGATGCCCTTTTTAATGGGGTTCATGTTTTATATGTCCGACCCGGATACTATGGGATTATTATTCACCCATCCTGTTGGAATCATTCTAACTTTCGTAGCTTTAGGCCTAGATTGTATTGGTGGATGGATCATTTTAAAAATAGTAAAAATTAAAGTTTAATTATAATTTAACCGATTATATTTCTAAGATAGAGAAGTTTTATTTTGAAACTGGAGTTAAGAGTATGAAATCATTGAAACTACTAGGATTAATAGCATTCCTGTTAATTTCTGTAAGTGCCCTTGCTGGGGTAAATTTAAAGAATGGAAATTACTATATTACCTATACGGATATAGTTGTTCCAGGCGGCGGGGAAAAACTAGAAATTTCTAGAACATATAATTCAAAAGCAACTGAACTTGGTTGGTTTGGATTTGGTTGGGGAAGTTACTTTGAAACTAATTTAGTGGTGTCAGCAGATGGCTCAGTTGTGATTCATGAAAATGGAGCTGGTGGTAAGACTCGATTTACTCCAAAAAATCCAGTAGATCCGAAGGCAGCTTCAGATAAAATTATTGCAGAAATTAGAAAGAAAACAACTCTAACAGATAAAGCAGCAGAGCAATTAAAAAGTAGATTAGTTTCAAATGCAGAACTTAGACATGCTTATGCAGTTAATTATAAAGTAAAAACAGAACTAGCAGCAAATACAGTTTTATACTCAAATCAAAGAGGGATCCAAGAATTACATAAAACAAAAGAAGGATATAAAAGATCATATTCAGATGGTAAGAAAGAATACTTTGATAATGAAGGGAAGTTCGTTAAAGCAGTACATAAATCTGGTTATAAAATTGAATTGGCTTATGAAAAAGATGGAAGCTTGAAATCTATTAAAGATTCACAAGCGAAACAATTATTTTTCTCTTGGTATCCAAATGGAAGAGTAGAAAAAATTTGGTCATCTCAAGATAAAAAAGCTAGCTATACTTACAAAGATAAAGACTTAATAAGTACTGAAGACGTTGCTGGAAATAGCTACAAGTATTCGTACTTAAAGAATCACTACCTTTCAAAAATTGAATATAAAGACAAAACTTTTACAAAGATTGATTACGATAAAAAAACATTTTTTGTAACTTCTGTAAAAGATAGAGGTGGTGATTTAACTTCGTATGCCTATGAGTCGAATCCTAAAAATAGAGACTTTCACTATTGGACTAATGTAACGAAGAAAGGTTATAACGGAAAAGAAGTAACAAACAAGTATGAATATGAGATTAAAACTCGTCCAGACGGTTCTCAATATACTTATAGAATAGCTACAAAAATCAATAATATTGATACAGAAACAATTTATTCAGAATGTTGTTCTCTTCCACTCAAAATTGCTAGAGGAAAACAAGTAACAACTTTTGAATACAATTCAGATGGGCTGTTAACGAAGAAATCCTCTACTAAAGGTGATTTTGTTAATATTACTTATGACTCAAATCTTAAAAAGATTGCAAAAGTTGTTAACAATAGTGGTTGGACAAAGTTTGATTATGATAAAAAAGGTAATTTAACTAAAGCGGTTAGTTCTCAAGGAAAAGCAGTTTTATTAATTTACAATTCAACAGGTAAGATTACTAAGATGATTGATAATAATTCTAAAACAAATGAAAGAAGAACATTATCTTTTAAATATAATTCACTTGGCAAGCCAATTGAAATTGAGATGGATAGTGTAGGAAAAATAAATGTTGCATACGATAATTATGGGGAAATCAAGAAGGTAGACTCTAAACAAGGGCACAAGATGGCCTTACAAGTAACACAAGCATTTCAAAACTTACTATCAATAGTAAAACCAGCTGGTGTTAACTTAAATATGTAGAGAGGAAACTATGAAAGCATTATTACTAGTATTTTTATTTGCAATTTTGACATCGAATGTTTTTGCCTGTGGTGAAGATGCAGACGGATTTACAGATATAAAAAATGAAGAGCTTCTCAATGTAGATGTCGCGGATACTTCATCTGCCACTCCACCAACTTCAACACAAAAATAACTAGAAATTATATTTTATAATGAAAAGCCCTCTAAAGAGGGCTTTTCGTATTTTTGTCTACTTTTTAGACAGTCGCTATAGATATCAAGCTAATAAACTATAAATCATTAAAATTAAAAAACTTACTTGGCATTATTATTGCTTCATACACCTTGATATTTTTATATGGGGAAAGTGATGAGAAGTTATATTTTACTATTTTTTTTTATTGTTTGTGGATCAGCCTATGCAGATTTAAAGTTATTTGATCTAGTAAAGAACAGTAAAACAAAATATTCAATAAACAGTACCTGTAAAAGTTTTTTTAATAATAATTCTAATAGAACTAAATTACATTCTGCTAAAATAGTTCAAAAGATACAAAATTTAAGTGATTTTAAAGAAATTGATAATAACTTTTTTCATTACACAAATAGTGCCATACCTCGTAATTTACTGTTACCTGATATAGAGAATAGAGCTGAAGCTCAATCAAAAATCTTAAAATCAGGTGGCTATAAGTCTATTTTCGAGTTTCAGATGACATATAATGGCGCTTTAAGTAATGCTGCTGGTGTTGGATTTTATATTGCCGCTAATCCATTTAGTTCGGCTGATTATGGAAATTACCAGCTTCACTTCAGATTAAAAAATACTACAAAAGTCTATAATTACAATGATTCAAATAGAAAAATTATATTTGATACCTTTTTAGGAAAAGTATCAGCGGATAATTATGATCTTAGGAATTGTAATTATAAATTAATTTTTTCCTTAATTTTAGATGAAAACAATATTGATCTTTTATATTACAGTGGTGGTTCTACACAGTGGTTTGTGGCCTTTAATGAAGATATTTTTGAGGAAAGTAATGTCACTTATATAGGATCATCTTCTCAATCTACAGTTTTTAATAAAATGGCACAGGCTGGAAATGTGGAGCCACTTTTAGGTTATATTCGAGAAATAAATAAGGATCCTTCTTATCAATTTAATCTAAATAGTTTAGTCGCTAATATTGTCGTTAAAACTGATATTAAAGATCGAAATTTAATTTCAGTTTTACTACCAACGGTACCATATAGAGAAAATAAGACTTTATACATTTCTCTACTTAAAGTTTCAACTGGTAATGATTTTGATGACAATCTAGTGCATTTAAAAAAGAAAGATAGCGCACTTAATTCTTTAATTCTTCAGCAAGATTTAAATAAAGCAAGTACTGATTTTATGAAATATTATAGTAGCTTATTAAGTAAGGGTTATGTTGCTGCTAAAAAAGATATTCTTAAAACAAATATGGAAATTTTATATAAATCATCATTAATTGATGATGATACTTTTATGAAAGTAGTAAAAAATCAATTAGATTTAAAAGATTACTTTGTTAGTTATAGCGCTAAAAGTTCCCAAGTAGGTAGTGCTATAATTAGAGAAATGATTACAATGCATTCGAGTTATTTTAAAAAATTAGGAGTTGAAGATCAATATGATATTTTTAATTATTATATAAACAATGAAGGTAATCAAGGGGCATTAAAATTATTTTTAGATAAATTATCTGTACTCAAATTTGATCTAAATAAATCACTTCGCTATATTTTAGATTATACAAGGAAATTTAAATTATATGATAATCTATCCTATTTTGTAAGCTATATGGTAGGGCGTAATCATAAATTAATGAGTGATCTCTCGGATATAAGAAAAATAATGGAGATTCAATTTAAAGCTTCAACGTTTGATTATACTGTTTTCAAAATTCTAATGAACAACCAAAAAGCTTTTAAAGATGGCTATGCACTTTATGTTAATCAATTTTTTAAGATTAACAATCCTGATCATTTAAAATATTTAAATTCAAGTGAAATAGTATCTAAACTAAGCCCTGAGCAAAAAGAAATATTTTATATAAATATTATTAATTTTGTTGGTACTGACTCAGATCAATATGAAAGCTTTTTAAGCTTTTCAAGGTTAAGTATAGAAGATGAATTCGAATTTATTCAGAGAAATAGCGATATTTCATCTAAGGCTAGACTTCATTTGATAGAAAAATTTCAATCTAATTTGATTACTAAAAACAAAATGGATAGTCTTGTAAACTCTAAAACCGGATTATTTTTCTTCAAAGGAAAAGGTTCGAGCTTAGAGGTGAATGATAAGCTAATTGAACTATATGCTTCAGAAATAATTAAAATGGGAAAGGAAATTCAAGAAAAAACAAATGAAAAAACCTATTTAAGAATAATTCACGCAGATATAGTATCTAGATTTTTTGACATTTTAACAGACGAAGAAAAAATTTATTTCCTAGGTCAAAATGAAAGAAATTATTAAGATAGAGGCCAAACGCTTTCAATTTTCAATGCCATAAAATTAAATGAAAAAAATGTTGAATCATTAATTAATCTGATTACCAGAGAGATGAAAGCAAAAAGGTTTACAAATTATTCATCTGTTTTATTAACAAAACCTGAGTTTTTGCAGATTGCTTCATTAGAATCCTTTATTAAGTTTATAGAATCGATCATTAATAATGACACGGAACATGGAGGGGAATTATACCTTAAAGTTGCACTCTCTAATGTTAAGATAGGTTTTAATAAAGCTACAAACTTTATCAAACTTGCAGGTAATTCATTGCCAAAGCTAACCCTTAAAGTTGTGTCTAATCAATTAGATTTTTCGTCATTAAATGCAAATCAGAAGAAGGAAATATCTTCAATGTATACAAAGTTTTATTCAGATCCAAACTATAGTGTTTTTAGAGACTCTTTCTGGTCCACCTATGTTAACCACATAGATTACTCTTTAAGTGAAATATCTAAGAAGATTAAGATTATAAATCTGACAGATCAACATAAAATAGATTTTTTAAATAACCAACTTAAGACTAATGATAGTTATAAAGAACTAATAACAGCTCTACAGATAGAAAAACCAGAAAACATCCCTTATGAAATGATATTGAAGACGAACTCTGAAGACATAATTACAAAATTAATTTCATTTATAGAACAGGATTATCCAGCAGTTCATGATCATGTAATTAGTTATATTGATTACTACATAAACAATAACAGGCCAGTTTTCATGAGGGAGCATTTGCAAAATATTCTTTGTAAAAAGGTTTCTAAATATACAGGCATTAATGAATGGGTAAAGGCTGTTTCAGGCACTGAGCAGAAGGGTAGGAAGAGACTTAAAAAAGAATTATGTCGATAGTAATGACTGTATATAATGTAATCATAGATGATTATTCAGTCAGTTAAGCCTCGTGATAACAGATACTTAGGTGCTTAATCAATGGTATAGATATTGCTTCCTTATAGATGTTTAGGGGAGTTTCTATGATTAGATATATTTGGGTTTTATTCATACTTTTTTCAATGTCGGCTATGGCCCAGGTAAAGCATTTAGTTATAGATGCTGAAGGGATTTTATTTCAAGGTATCCCTTATCAAAACGCAGGTCTCTTTGAAGATAAAGATATTATTAAGACAGAATTAAGTGATGGTAAGCATACATTTGTCATTAGAAAAGATGTACGTGAAACACTTCTATACATAATTAATCAACCCAATTATATTGTTCACTTTTATAGCGCTAGATCACTTGCTGATTTTCATAAAATTTTAGCCTTTATAAAAATTGATAATTCATATTCACTTTATGATTCAGTTAATGATAATCCTATGCTTAATACATATTCCACAACCAATTTAGTTGATGGAAAACTTAAAATTGAAAATATCACTTCAGATAAAGATAATTTTATTTTTATAACAGCAGAAGAGTCAAATAAATCGATAGTTAACACGAATAATTTACTAGATTTATCTCCAAATTATTTTGCCTATCCAAGTTTTGAAAAAAGTGAAGAAGGAAAACTTGCCTATGAAAATGGTGGAGGAGCGGAGAGTGAAAAATTTTTTGTAAAAGACGAAAAAACTTTTCAATATGAACATAACAAAATGGGAGTTTTATTTTCGTTACTTTATGACATGAATAAAGAAAATATTTCATTAAAGAATGGTACTTCAAAATTAAAGTCACTATCAAAAAGTAATTGGCTTTTAAAAAGTGAAAAATATTCAAAAGTTAGATATGAAGAAATTACTCCTGC
>CAYGTU010000119.1:0-9503 GCA_964352945.1 uncultured Bacteriovoracaceae bacterium | reverse complement strand
GTATAATCACCTATTCCTGGGGCCGCAACAAGTTCAGCAAAATCCATTGGAATTTGGCCCTTATGTTCTTTAACAAAATACTCGCAGGCTTTTTTAAGATTTCTACAACGTCTATAATATCCTAAGCCTTTCCAAGCAATGGTTAACTGATCTTCAGAGGCATTTGCAATTGATTCTAATGTTGGAAATTGAAGTAGAAAATCTTCAAATTTATTTAAGACAGTCGAAACAGTTGTTTGTTGCAACATAATTTCAGAAACCAATGTTCGATAAACAGTACGTTTAGTTCGCCAAGGCAAATAACCATACTCTTTCAATGACCAATTAATTAAATTTTGAAACATGCTTAGGTATAAAATTAGTTACATTTAATGGCAACATCTTTCCATAAATTTACTAAGTCTGGGCCAGTTATAGGCTTTCTTCTTTCTGAACCTTTAATTGTAGCTCCGATTTCTTGGAGAAATGAAATCATTTTATATTCAAACTCACCGATATCCGTAATGATAATTAAATTTTTAGTATCTGACTCTTCAATCCAACTTATCAACTTTTCTGTGCTGTTAAGTCCATAGTTAAAACAAATATCACTTGCACCTGACAATTCCTTTAAAGATGTGTCGTACTTATGAGCATAAATATTATCCCCACAAATATTTATTACTTTTTCATAAAATAATTGGCGATAACATTTCTGACCAGCTTTTGGAACATCTATAGAATTTAAACTTGAACTGGTGTCAATCCATAACTCTACCTTAGATTTTTTAGACTCTTTATTATTGATCGCTGCTTCATGATTAGCTCTTCCACAATAAAAATCAAAATAAAACCTTGAATCACATGTAATCAGATTGGCTTGCAAATATCCTTTTTCTTTAAAACTAATTGGGTCATCAGTAATCTTTTCATCTGCACTGCTTTCACTCTTTTGCTCTTCTTTTTTAGTTCTAACTGCAATTTTTGATTTATAAATATAACCATCTTCTTCACGATCGTTTTTGTGAGTTATTTTCTCATATATACCTATTTGCGGATCATAACATTTACCATTTACTTCTTCACAGACAGGACTATAGGCAAGTGAAGGAAGGTTGGAATAACTTTTAATTAGATTAAGACCAATATCTTGGCTTGCGGATTCACTAGAAATATACCAAATCTCAACATTCTCAGGCCTAGCCCAAGAATTTAAGCTTAACAAAATTATAAGAATGGAAAATTTAATCAAAACTCCATTCCTCTTTGCTTAAAGTATCTAAATAATGAATTACCTAAATCCACCATTAAATCTCTACTTTCCATATCTAAATCCAAAAAATCTGAAAGATAAGCTTTTTGTCTTGGAGATAGTGTTGAAAATTTTTCTTTAATCGATCTATCAGCATTGGAAGATACAGTTGATCTATTTCCAAATTCAATATTTCTCTTTGGCTTACCAGGAATTCCAATTTGCGCTTTAACAGATCGTGTAGCATCACCAACATCACCCTCTTCATTGATTTGATCTTCAGTTCTTCTACCAAAAGTTGCAGATTCAGTTCTTGTAGCATCTGCTTCGCCTGTACCAACTGGCGATTGAATAATTTCTTCTCCCGCAGCTGCAACAGGATTACCTTTATAAAAATTTACTAATCGTTTAAATTGATCAGAGGAGTCTTCACTTATAAAATCGATGATTTCATAAAGAGGTATATTGAGGTGAGCAACCATTCTTGCAATCATTTGCTCATCTACGTCTCTAGTTTTCTGATTAATGAAGCGACTCATCGTTGAAACACCCACAGAAATAGCATCTGCTAAATCCTTCTGAGATATCCCTCCACGAATTTGCATATACTTACGTAGTACTCCTAAAAAATGTTCAATGTGATCTCGTTCAAAGTTAACCATAATAACCTCCTGATATTCTTGTCGGATTGCAAAATTATTTCTTTATGCAATTTTATTTCTTGACGCAAAGAGTCAGATTTGATATACTGGTTCCAGATGAAAAACAAGGAGCTAAACCTTATGAAAACGCAGATTATAGACATGGAAAACATAATGATTTCAGGTACATACTCTATAGTAAATAATATGGAGATCTGCAATTGCACTATGGAAGGCAAAGTGTTTTCAGGGTCCTCAATTAAACAAAGTTCGTTTAAAAGAGTGATTTTTAAGGATTGTGTGTTTTTCGGTGCGGAATTTGAGGCCTGCAATTTCATAGGATGTGAGTTTGTTAATTGCCAAATACAATTCTCAGGGATGAAAAAGTGCAATTTTGTATCTACTCTCTTTATCAATTGCACTTGGCTGCAAGGAAGCGGCAATTACAATCTTTTCTCAAACTGTCAGTTTGATCATGCAACACTGGCTTTTTTTGGAAAGATGGAAAATGAATTTCAAAGTTGTTTTAGTGATCATCAAAAAACTAAAGAGAGAGCTTCTTAATCTCTCTCCCCCGAAATGAGGAGCTTAATTTTTAGTTTTGATTGAATATTTTATTAAGTGGTGGCCTGACCTTTCTCTCTCCCCCCCGATAAACGAGGGCCACCACTAATAAATTAAATTTAGTTTTAAAGTTTAAGCGGTGGACGAGCCTTTTCTTCTCTCTCTCTCCCCCCGAATTAATGTAAGTTCGCCGCTTAATATTAAAATACTAGGAATTTGCCTAATTCATTAGGCAAGTTACTCTTCTCTCTCTCCCAAGCGGGCCTTCATTGGCCCGCTTACCCCTTAACCTTTTTTAATATTGGTCTTAGGTGGAGCACTAAAAGTAAAATCATCTGCTTTAAATTTAATTTTTAGATCAAAAGAACTTAATTCATAAGTTTCTTTTTTATCATTGACGGTAATAATGATCATTTGCTGGCAATCATTAAGTGAAGTGAATTTTTTATTTTTATCTACAAAAGTAATCTTTTTAATTCCGTATTTTTCAACTGCCTTTTTAGATAATTCATAAATTAAATTTTCATTGATTATCTGTTTTTTGAAATCAGTTGATTTATTTGAGTTTATGGCATCAAACATACCTGAAGCACTTATTCTATTAGCTGAACTGATTGTTAACTCGCCCTTTTCGCCTTCAATTCTTGGTGGAATATAATACCAAAGCTTCTTACCATCAGAAATTATAGAAGATTGCTTCATAATAAATTTAATTTTCCCTGGATAACTATAAGAAAGCGTTCCTTCTGAAGATTTAACCCTAACTCCACTTTCAACAGTCTTTTTAAAATCTGCTTTGAAGTTTTCAGGAATAAAACCAGAGCGCGCTTCTAGACTTAAAAGCACGCTGATAAATATTAAAAGGATTAGATTTTTCATTATTGTAGTTGTACCGATACAGCTTTAGAAACACCTGGTTCCTGCATTGTTACACCGTATAAACTATCGTTAAGTTCCATCGTTTTCTTATTATGTGTAATAAGAATAAATTGAGAATCCGCACTCATTTCACGTAGAAGCTCATTAAATCTTCCAACGTTAGCATCATCTAATGGAGCATCAACCTCATCTAGCAAACAGAAAGGACTTGGCTTAACTAAAAAGATAGAGAAAATTAAACTTACTGCAGTCATGGCCTTTTCACCACCACTCATAAGGTTAATATTCTGCATTTTCTTTCCAGGAGGTTGAGCAATAATCTCAATCCCACATTCTGGATCATTTAAATCGCCAGTTATAACAAGTCTTGCTTCACCGCCACCAAATATTATTGGGAATACTTTTTCAAAACGCATATTAACTTCTGTATAAGCTTCGTTAAAACGAGCACGTGATTTAATATCGATATGCTCAATTGCAGTTTGAAGATCAACTAATGATTTCTTAAGTTCTTCTTCTTGCTCTTTTAAGAAGTCATGACGACGTTTTTGTCTTTCATAATCTTCAATCGCTTGCCAGTTAATATCACCAAGACGATTCATTTCTTTTTTATAATTTTTATACTTCTCACGAGATTCCGCTATTTGACCTGGGAATTTCTTCTCAAATTCGTATTCAATTTTCTCAATTGTAATTTCGCCTTCTTCACTCTCCATTGTAAAGATAGATGAAATATCTTTAAGTTCAGATTGAAGCTCTAGACCAATTTCTAAAAAGTTAGAAAGAATCTCTCTTAAATCAACTTGATATTTTTCAAATATATCGCGAACGAGAAGTTCTTCATCTTCAACAATCTGCTTAAGTTTTAAATCAATTTCAATAATACCTTTTTCGTTTTTATTGATATTACTTGTAAGTTCTTTAACCTGGCTTTCTCTACTTTGCATTTGAGTTAAAAGTTCAGCTAGAGAATCTTTTATCATGCTTAAATCATCAGATTTATCGGCTAATGCCTGTGCAGCTTCTTGATTTGAACTTCCTAACTCAGTAATTGTCTCTTCCATTTGGTCAATTTCAGAGTTAAGTGTTTCAAGTTTAATATTATTATTTTCAATTTTTTCATTAAAGCGTTCTTGTTGATTTTCAATATCATTTATTTGAGACTCAAAATTTGCTTTTTGAGCATCATACGTTTTTGCATTTGCTTGTTTTTCAAGAAGTGTTTCACGAACATCATTATAAGTTGCTTTTAGATCAACTATCTTTTCTTCAAGATCAGCTAAGGCTTGCTCGCTTTCGGTTAATTTTGATTTTAATGCTTCTTGATTTCCAACAAAGCTTTCTTCATTTTCAAGTAAAGCAAGTCTAGATTTTGAAATATCATTTTTTCTATTTAATAAAATAGTTAGTCTTGAATCATTTGTTTTGTGACTGCTTTCCTTTGAATCTAATTCTGCTTTTAATGAAATAAACTCATTGTTTTTTGCATTAAATTCTTCAGTTACTTTTTCTAAGTTTTCTTTTACTTGTATTAATTCTTCTGTCGTAGCTAGTAAAATTGCTTCAGACTCCGCCAGTTCTTTTGTTTGTGTAGTAACAATTTCAGATAGTTCTGAAATAAGATTATTTCTCTGAACTACACCCATAGCCGATTGAGAATCACTACGTTTAGAAATAAAAACAGAACCTGCTGCTTTTTTCATTAATACAGTACCATCTTTATTAATAATACCTTTGAAATTAATCTTATCAGAGATTTTCATAATCAGAGATTCATCTAAATGATCTGCAATATAAAAACCTTTGAAAAAATCTTTTATATTTGAAAATGATGAATCATTGATTTTAACGATATCTAAAATGTTAATTGCGTTAATACCATTTACTTGAAGTCTCTCAAGAGTTTCATTAAACTCGTTATTTTCTTTAATATTTAAAATATCTAAATTAATTTCATTATTATTTAAACACCATTTTACTTCATCAAGCTCTAACTCTCTATTGACTACTAAAGAAGTGAAATAATCACTGAATAAATTTTCTAATGCCTTACCATAATCTGGCTCACATTCAATTAATTTACCAAAGATTTGAAATCCACTTTCATTTTCTGCTAAAAACTCTGCAGCACCACCAGCTAAATCAGCTGCGATTGCTTCAAGAGAATTAAGCTTTGATTCATTTGAAATAGTTTCTTTTGTTAGAGTTCTAACTTGAGAATCTTGTTCTTCATAATTTTTCTGAAGAGAAGTTCGAGAATCTTTTAAAGCAGTTAATTCTTGAGATAACTTGCTTACTTGATCTTCAAGTAAATGCATTCTATCTCTTTTATTTGAAAGCTCTCTTGAGAAGCTTGAAGTTACCTCTTCTAAAGTTTCAATTTCAGATGCAATGTCTTCAAGATCTTTTGAAAATCTTGTTAACTCAGACTCATTTCTAAATGCAACTTGAGAAGCTTGAGCTAATTCTTCTTTAATTTGATTATATTCAGCTTTAAGCTCTTGCTCAAGTTCAGCTTTTTCACTTAAGTCTGCTTTAAGGATCTCAGACTTTTCAGTGAGATCACTTAAGTCCATTTGTTCTGGATTATTTTGTTCAAGATCAGCAAGTTGAAAAGCTAATTCTTCTTTACGCTCATTTCTAGCTAAAATATCGTTTTTAATTTCTTCGTTTTCTTCGTTGTATTGTTCAATATACTGAATTTTTTCATCTTTATTTTTCTTTAAATAATTTAATCTCTCTTCAGCTGCTGCTAATTTTTTCGAAAGGTCATTATACTCTTCTTGAGCTATATCAACTCTATCCATAAGATCAGCTTTCTTATTTCTCTCATCAACTAATTCAAGTTCGATTCTTTCTTTGTTTAAAGAATCAGACTCTAATGCTTCTTGCTTTTCAGCTAGCAGTGATTTTCCTTCTTTGTAATCTTTTAAGAAATCATGCTCTTTACTACTAGAGACAACTAGATCATGTCTCTTAATTCTTGTTTTTAAAGTTCTAGCTCGTTCAGCTTTTTCACTTTGTTTTTCAAGAGCTTTTAATTGTTTATATATTTCATTTTGTAAGTCTTGAAGACGAGAAAGATTACTCTCCGTGTTTTCAATTTTTCTTAGAGACTCACGCTTTCTCATTTTGAATTTAGTGATACCAGCTACTTCTTCAATCATTGCTCTTCTTTCAACTGGCTTTGCTTGAACAAGTTTATTAATTTCACCCTGTGCAATAATAGAATATGATTTTGCCCCTGCACCTGTATCCATGAAAACTTCTTGAATATCTTTTAATCTAGCAGGAGTCCCGTTAATTCTATATTCAGTTTCACCGTTTCTATAGAGTTTACGAGTTAATTGAATTTCACTTGGTTTTAAAACTTCGTTACCAATATGAATATGCTTTCCACCGTCATTTAAAAGCACAAGAGATACTTCAGCAAATGAACCTGGAGAATATTTACTAGAACCTGCGAAAATTAAATCGGCCATTTTCTTACCACGTAAGTGCTTAGCTGATTGTTCACCCATAACCCAAAATAGAGCATCAACGATATTTGATTTACCACAACCGTTCGGTCCAACAATTCCAGTAATACCATTATCAAAGTTAATAGTAGTTTTATCTTTGAAAGACTTAAATCCTTGTAGGTGCATTCTTAGAAGTTTCATTTTTCTCTCTTTATTATTGTGTGTGTAGGATAAAAGGTATCATTTAATGCACACAATCTTCAATGACAGAAAATTGACGCTTTTGCGCTATGTTATCAGTAAAATTAGTAATTTATCTTAAATGTGTTTAGGCATCAAAGTTAAGAATCCGTCTTATTGTCGTGAGAAGTGACTCTGTAGAAATTGGTTTCTGTAAAAGGCTACTTTTATGTTCTATATTTTGATCAAAAGACAGCTCTTTATCATATCCTGTCATAATAATTATTTTGGTTTCAGGGTTATCCAATAAGATAGTTGCCGCAAGTCTATCACCTCTAAAATCACCCAAAATTAGATCTGTTAAGAGTATATCAAACTTTGATTTTGAAAATGCTTTTAGCGCTGATTCACCATCAGCTACACTAGTAACGTTATAACCGTAACTTTGTAAAGCATACTCAATTGATTTTCTAAGCTCTGGTTCATCTTCAGTCAAAAGAATTGACTCGGTACCATGAAAATCGATTATTTTTTCTGCTTCTTCATCAATTTCAATTTCTGAAACTTCATCAGTAATAGGAAAATATATTTTAAATGTCGTTCCTAATCCAACCTCACTATAGGTCCATATATGACCGCTTAATTGCTTAACAATTCCATGGACAGTAGAAAGACCTAAACCTGTTCCCTCTCCAAGATTTTTTGTTGTATAGAAAGGTTCAAATATTTTTTTCTTAGTTATTTCATCCATACCTACGCCGTTATCAGTGATAGATAAAACTACATATTTTCCTGGGAAAACACCTGTTTTTTTATTGGTATATATTTCATCTAAATATGCATTCTCTGTTTTAATCACTAATTTCCCACCATCTTTCATTGCATCTCTTGCATTAATAAATAGATTAAGAAGTATTTGATCCATCTGAGTGGGGTCTAAGTAGGTATTACATAAATTATCAGAAAGACTATAAATGACTTGAATATCTTCACCAATTAGTCTTTCAAGATTACTTCTATTTTGAGAAATTATTTCATTAATATTTGCAACTCTATAGCTTAATACTTGTTTTCTACTGAAGGCTAGCAATTGCCTAGTAATTTCACCTGATTGCTTAACCGCCTTTAAACAACTTCGTGTAAGCGCTTCAACCGAACCAGATATACCTTTTTTCTTAAGAATTTGTTCATTACATAAAAGCATAATACTAAGCTTATTATTAAAATCATGAGCCACTCCTGCTGCTAATTTTCCAAGAGATTCCATTCTTTGTAGCTGGGAATGCTGCATTTCTAATTCTTTTTTTTCAGTAATATCAAAAGAGCGAATTAATAATCCCAATGAGTGAAGTGAAACATAGAGTTCAAACCATAATTTTTCTCCATTTGGATACTCAAAAAGATGCTCCAATCTCCTAATTTTTCCATCCATCTTGGTAGCAGTCAGAACCTTGAACATCTCTGTATCTTCTATCCCAGGAAAGCAATCCATCATAGTCTTACCAATTAAATTCTCTCTGGAATTTTTTGAATGAGAAACAACCGCATCATTGAGATAAATATATTTCCAATTATTATCAATAATTTGGATTCCTTCATGTAGCTCACCCAAAGAAAGCTTAATAAAAGACTGAACATCTGCTTGTCCGAATTTTTCAATCCCAAGAGATTTTTCAATTGTTTCAACTTGTTTTTTAGCTTCTTCTAGCTTAAAAACTAAATCCTTCATTTGATCAACTGTGAGAATTTCTCTTTTATTCGAACTCAAAATTACCTACATATTTTAATTTAACTTCTTTAATTAGTTTAACGGAAAACTCGCAAAAATGTAAACAATATTACATATGGAATATAGCAGAAATGCTTACTATACCTTATAATTTCCCTCGAGTACTCTTCATAAAAACCTCTTTATTCCATTCCCCTATTTGCCAAGTTCTTATTCCTGAGATAAAGATATTAGCAATACAGTCATGAATATAATAATTAAAATGATTTTCTGTAATAAGGATTTTTTATGTCTCTCATTCTTGATGATATTAAGTATTTTCAATCTGTCGCTAAAACTCTCAATATGACCCGAGCTTCTGAGCAAATCGGTATTAGCCAACCAGCTCTTAGTTATGCGATTAAAAGATTAGAAAACGAACTTGGCGCTGATCTATTTATAAGACTTAAAAATGGAATGCAGCTAACTAAATTAGGAGAAAGTTTTGTTCAAAGATCTAATAAGTTAATTTTTGAATGGGAGAATACAAAAAGTCTAGTCGATCCAGAAGCTGTTGAAGCTTTAGGTGATTATTCTATTGGAGTTCACCCTTCTGTGGCCCTTTACACTCTAGATAAATATCTACCCCAATTAACTCTTAAATTTCCAAAATTAAATTTTAATTTTTCTCATGGGCTTTCAAGAGAAATGGTGGAAAAAGTAATTAGCTGGGAAATAGATTTTGCTCTTGCAGTTAATCCAATCAAACATCCCGATTTAGTCATAAAAGAATTGTGCAAAGATAAGGTAACTCTTTTTGGCACAAAAGATTCTAAGAA
>CAYGTU010000118.1:0-9644 GCA_964352945.1 uncultured Bacteriovoracaceae bacterium | reverse complement strand
ATTCAAAAGAATACTGCCCATTAATTTTAAAAGGAGTATTATTAAGTGATTTAAGAATAAATCGTCCCGTAGTTTCACTGATATCTCCCATTTTATTTCTCGCTGATAATTTAAGTTCATAGTTTAAAACTTCATCATTTAAGGTTTCCAGCAAGACATCTCCTTCATTTTCAAGAAGATCAATTTGATTTGATAAAATTAATTTTGATCTTTTAAGATTAATCCTCTTTCGTCTCCCTTCAACGGGGAATAACTCAATGAAATCATTAAGTCTGATACTGTTTTTTTCGATTTTTCCAAGCAGAGATTTTGTAATAACTCTAGACATTTTAGCTCCCAAATAAGATAAGTAGATAATATTGAAAACATTAATGAATTAAATTAAGGTAAAAATCCATGAAAATACGAAGAGGAAGTGCAAAATTTCATTTTGGAATTAGCTCCCCAGCTCAATTAACCGAATGGCTTGAGGCAAATCCAGATGCGCTAGGTGTTTCTTTCATCGGAAGATCAAATGTTGGAAAATCATCCCTAATCAATGCACTCTTTGGAGCAAAAACTGCTAGAGTTTCAAACACTCCAGGTAGAACTCAAGAAGTTAATATTTTCAAATTTGAAGTAGAAAAGCATGATCAAATTTTAGATTATTATTTATTTGATTTACCTGGATATGGTCATGCACAAGTTTCTAAAGGTGTTCTAAAAAATTGGACTGAACTCATGCATTTATTTTTCACTAAAATAAGTCCACATTTTCTAATGATCAATATTCAAGATGCAAGACATCCAAATCAAAGTGCCGATCAGGAATTTCACAAATATATTAAATCTTTTGAATTCACTACATTTTTAATTTTTAATAAGATAGATAAACTTAAAACTCAAAAAGAAAAGGCAATGCTTAGAAATCAAATGCCTAAAATTTATCAAGAATATAAATGGGTAAAACAAATTCACCAAACATCTGCAGAAAAGAAAACAGGTATCGAAGAATTAGAAAATGCTATTTTAAATTATATGGTTTTAAGGGAAGAAGGACTTACTACCGAGATTTAATATCATTTAGTTCAGCTTCATAACTTGATAGGTCTTCACCACATTTTTCAACAGTAGAAACTAATTCCATAACTCGAGGATCTTCAACTTTAAGTTTATTGTCTTTTATTAACTTATAAACAGTTCTACCGATTTCTTCAAAGCTCTCATTCATCTTTGAATTCGCGTTTGACGCGTTAAACATATTTTTACCAATTGCTGCTGTTCTTTTAATTTCATCTGAGCAAGTGTTAATAATTTCATCAAACTTCTTCTTCCAATCAGGATGTGAATTAGTTGATTCTTTATTTTTATCGTCTTTGTTTTCCATGTTATAATTTTCCTGTGCCTTAATATTCTATTTAGTAGTATAAATAATAAGTGCACAAGATGAAAGTCGGAATTAAATACTGGACAGTTTTAATATGTTTAATGCTCATAAATATAGCTTAACAGAAGAAGATCAACTCAAAATTGATAATGCTTTTGAAAAAGTAGCCCCAAGATATGAAAAATATAAAGATCCGTGGGGATTTGACTTAGCGGCAAGTAAAAAGGCAGTTGAGACTCTTTATCCTCTATATAAGCATTATTTTAAGGTAAGAGTATTTGGAGCTGAAAACCTTAAAGATCAACCTTTTTTAGTTACTTCTAATCATAGTGGTCAAATACCTATTGATGGTGTTCTTATAGCTCTTGCTTTTATGCTCGAAACAGAAAATCCAAGAGTATTAAGAGGCATGGTAGAGAGATTTTTAGCAGGGCTTCCCTTTCTTGGAGAGCTAACTTCAAAATTAGGTTCTATTCTTGGTGATAGAGAAAATGCAACATTTTTACTGGAACAAGGTGAGTCTCTTTTGATCTTTCCAGAAGGCGTTAAAGGAATTTCAAAAAATACTCAGGACTATTATAAATTACAATCTTTTACCAAAGGCTTTTTTAGAATCGCTCTGAAATCTAGAACAGACATATTACCCGTTGCTGTAATTGGCGCTGAAGAAATGTTCCCATTCGTTTATCATATGAAATCGATGGCAAAATTTTTAAAAGTCCCTTCATTACCTCTTTCTTTAAATTTACTCCCACTTCCCAGTCCAATTGATATTTATATTGGAGAACCCTACAAGCTACCAGATGATATCTCTAGCGATGCTCCTGATCAGATTTTAGAAGTTCATATTGAAAGAATTCAAAAAATTATAAAAAATATGATCGCTAAAGGACTCAAAAATCGCAGAGAGTTTTTTGATGAATTTAGAAAACCTTTCAGCTCTTATATAAGAGAAAAAAATATTCGATCATGATAGAAAGTGTAGAGCATAAGAAAATATTAATTATTGGTATAAAAGGTGGCTTGGCCCAATTACTAGCGAGGCTTATCTTAAAGTACCACCCGACTTGGGAAATCATTGGAATTGACTCAAGAGAAATTACAACAATTCCCCCTGTTGCAGGCTTAAAAATCTACCAGATGAAATATTCGAGAGGAAACTTTGAAAACCTCTTTCGATCAAATCAATTTGATACCGTTTATCACTTAGCTCGAATTTCACATTCTAATAATAGAATTACTGATCTTGAGAAAAGACTTCACTTAAATGTGATGGGAACGAGTAGAATTTTAGACTTATGCCTTACTTGTAACGTAAAAAAAGTTATTATTCTTTCTACTTATCATGTTTATGGTGCGCTTTATGACAATTCTGTTTTTCTCAAAGAAACAGACCCACTTAAAGCAAGTATCAAATTTCCTGAGCTTAGAGATGTTGTGGAAATGGATCAAATTTGTACCAACTGGATGTGGAAGAATCAAAAACAAGTTTCAACAATTGTTTTTAGGCCTTGCAATATTATTGGGAATCAGATTAGTAATTCTATGAGTAATTTTCTAACTGGTCCGGTTAAAATTCGGCCAATTGATTTTAATCCAATGTTTCAATTTATTCATGAATTTGATATGGCAAATGTTCTTTACCAGTCACTAAAAGAAATCCCTTCTGGAATCTACAATGTTGCACCTAATGATTTTGTTGATATAAGGACTGCCCTTGATATTGTTGGTGGAAGACAAATTCCCATGATGCTGATGATGGGAAAATTTATGAATGCTATCTTAAAGAAATTTATGATTAAAGTTCCCGATTATTTTATCGATTATATGAAGTACTCATGCTTGATTGATAACTCTGCCATAAAGCATTATCTAGGTGAAAACTTTATTCGATTCAATGTAAAAGAAACATTAAAGCTAACAAAAGCTTCTCATTAATACCTTTTAAAATGGGGTCCAGGTTCTTCCATCACAAACATTTTCAAATTGCATTTTTCTAAGAAAGCTAGCGCAATAATTATTAAGTTCATTATTTTGAAGTCCTTCACAGTATAGATCATCAAGTTCTTGCTTAGTGTTTGAAGTAAATTCTCTTTTACCTGTTGCACATCCGTTCTCTGTAAAGTCATATGATCTGTAATAACTCGATTTCTTAACTTCTGTTTGAATTCCTGTGATAGTCTTTATTGCTTTCTTTTTATTTGGACTCTTCTGCCCACAAGAAGCAAGAATTGATAAACATAATAATGCATAAATAAACTTACTCATTTTAACCTCTAAAGATTCAATAATTTATTCATGCATCATATTATATTCTCAAAATCCGTGCAGGTTTTCCCCTGAAAATGTAATAATTTCATGATTTTAGCCCTCCAAAACAGCTCTTCTCATTAAAAAATCTGTATGCTACTATTTTATATCAAAATGGCCTGGTGGTGGAATGGTAGACACAGCGGATTCAAAATCCGCCGGTAGCAATATCGTGCGAGTTCAAGTCTCGCCCGGGCCACCAGTTTAATAAACAGTAAGAAAACCCCTCGGAATTCGATTATCTAAACAACACTCACATTAAAAAAATGACCTACGATTGCAGTGAAGCCCATGGCTATCACACCCCAAAAAGCTACTCTAACAGCCCCAATAAGTTTATTAGCACCACCTACTTTGGCAGCAATAGCACCCATCATTAATAAGAATACAACTGTGAAAATTGACTCAATTAGAATCAGGTTTTTTAAATCAGCAAAGTAAACTATTATTACCGGTAAGATTGCTCCTATAGAAAACATTAGTGCAGATACAACTGCAGCTTGTAGAGGCTTAGCTTTATGGATTTCAATTATGCCTAACTCATCTCTTAAGTGAGCTTCAAGTGCATTGTGCTCTGTTAACTCAATTGCAACATCTTTAGCTAATTTTGCACTTAGTCCTCTTTCAATATAAATATTTTGTAGTTCAATTAATTCAGCTTGCGGATCTTCTTCAAGTTCTTTTTTTTCTTTTTTTAAGTCAGAAGCTTCTGTATCAGCTTGAGAACTCACTGACACATACTCTCCAGCGGCCATAGACATCGCTCCAGCAATTAGGGCCGCTATAGATGTAGTAAGAATTTGTCCCTCATTTAATCCAGAAGAAGCAACTCCGACAATTAAGCTAGATGTAGATATGAGTCCATCATTTGCTCCCAGCACAGCGGCTCTTAAAAAACCAACGCTATCTATTTTATGTTTTTCATAATGATGCTTTTTCATTTTATAATTTACTCGCAAAATGTTTATCGACTAAATTAAGATCGATTCCATTTAATATAAGTGAGAAAGCCATTTTACCTGCTAATAAATCGGTATTTGTATACCAATCGGGTAGAAATTTAGGTGCGTGAATTATTCTTTTTTCATAAGCAGGTTTTAATAAAAAAACATCATTGATATCTAGTCTTCCACAAAAGAGAAGATGTACTAAATCTAGGTTTTTAGTTTTAAAAGCCCAGCGAAAAAAACTGTGAACACGAATTAAGCCTTCTAGATAAACTCCATCTTTAGTAAAAACAATACCTCCTTCGGCCGTACCACCTCTAAATATTCGAGAAGCTGATAGATAACTCTCTTTTGGTGTTTGATTATGAGATATAAAATAATCGAATAAATCATAAAAATCAGCACCATTAAGTGCCATATCAAGAGCTATTACTCGAAGTGAAATTCTTTTAAGCCGACTTAAATCAAGTGAACCTGTAATAATTTCCGCAAATGTTGCTAAACCCTCTTGGGTCTTAGTCGTTCGTGGGGCACCCATTTGCATTAGAGGTAAATTCTTTTGATGACTACCATTAATCGCTGTCAAAGTATGAGTCATCATTTCATGAACTAATAACTGGTCAAAATCGTTCTTTCCAAAAATAGCATTCTTTCTAATTCTTATTCCTGATTTGCTTGCAGCAGCTTTTGAAACAATACTATCCGTTAATATGATTTTTGGACTATCTTCCCCAAATACCTTAGTGGCATCTTTTGTAAGAAACTTTTTAACTTGAAGTGCAGAGTATTTCTCCATGTCATTAATAACAAAAGGATGTTCATATTCTTCAAACAACTTTATAAACTTTTTAGCTGTCTCTAGATGTGAATACTCACTTCCAAAAAGAGAGTGCGCTGGTGTTCCGTATTCTTTAATACTTATTTCTTGAAATCTTTTTGTACCAATTGAATAAATCATATCAATAGCACTTATATAACTATCTATAGTGCTTTTTGTATAAATCTCCGTTGGCTCTGATTTTGAAAGTTTTCTACCAAAACTTACTAATTTTTTCCTCTGCTCGCTTAAATCAAATTTTCTATATTTGAATTTTAAATTTGATTTCTTACCTTTTGCTAATCTTTCAAAGAATCTTACTTCTATATTAGAGGGCCAACTAATTTTATCTAGAATTTTAATTGTTTTTACAATTTTTACGACTTGTTTATTTAAACTTATTAAATCTGTAGTAGTCATTTTTTTTACAATTACTTTCTAAAATACTTATGAAACTCGCTTTTAGAAAGCTTTTTATTTGCATCCTCTTCTCTGTATTTATCTAAAATTTTAAACATTTCTTTAGGTGTTAAGGTATATTCTTTTTGTTTTTGAATTGTATCAATTTTGCTTTGAAGAATTTCCCCAACAGTATCTAGAGTTAAAAAAAGTTTTAATTGCGACACTTTCATATAATTAGGAAATCTTTCCACAAAACCTTTTTTAAGCCATGGTGTTTTCCTAAGTACCCAAGCTGCAACTGCTTTTGTATTAGTACCAACCCCTGGTCTAAAGCTGTATCCCTTATTTTCAATCCAATCAAACATTTTTGTTAGTACTGCATCTTTAACTCTTGAGTTCATTAATAAGTTTGGATCTCGCCACTCTGCAATTAATTCAAAACGTGGATCAAATTCTAAATCTGCAGGAAAAAATGTTTCAAAGTTATTCAAATTCTCTTTAACACCAAGTGGTCTTAAAAAAGATTTTAATTTAGGATTAAAGCTCGTTTTATAAAGAGGAACTTCAATATTTTGGGAATGTTTAAATCCATAATAAGCTACTTCTGAACAAAAAAGACCTTCTCCATTTTTATAATTCATAGAAAAGTCATAACGAATATTTTTTCCTTTTTCTTCAGTATGAGTTTTAACTCGATTATAAATAAGTTCAGAAGCATTATGAGCTTGAACTAAATCTTTATATCTAAAAACAACAGTGCGAGCATTTTTTTGATCTATATGAACTCTAAAAGGATTTACAACAGCACCTATTTCAATATGAGATTCTGTTGTATGTAATTTACTTTCACTGTCTCTGTAAACAAAAGTTAAATGACTAAATTGAGCATCAGATCTACCAAGTCTAGCGATAGCGGCTGATGTATATGCGTTTCCTCTTGAAAGTAAGATGTCTCCTGAAGCCAGTCCTTGCCAAGAAGAAAAATTATATTTTGGATTTACTAACAATATGGGGAAGTTCCCTTCTAAAGTTGTAAATGATTCTTCTGGATTTGCGTAAAACTGCTCCACTAAATAATCTTCAAAATAGCGAAGAACTCTTGTAACATCTCTTGCACCGGCCAAACATTTCTTACCAGAATTTTTATTAGTAATTTCTAAGTTAACTAATTTCTCTCTAATTTTTAATCTAACTTCAAAGGATGCTTTAATAAGAGATTCAACTTCGAATTTGGAAAGATCTTCAAGATTTACATTTTTCCCGTCAATTTCATAGAATTTATCATAATAAAATTTTGTCTTTTCCACACATTGTTTAGTGCTCGTTATATCTTTATCAACTTCTTTTGAAATAGAATTGAGTAATTGTAATAAATCAGAATTACTAGAAGGGTTTCTTGAGATATCACTGCAAGAAATGATTAAAATAAGTAATAGAATTTTAAGATTTTTCATTATTTTCTCCTTCTCTATTATCCACTGTGTAAGTATAGAATAATAGAGGGAGAAAAGATTTACTTGATTAAATAGATCTATTTTTCAGAGAACTTATTAACTCTTGATCTTGTTCTTAAAACCTCAGTCGCCTTTTCAAGATCCGTCAGCCTTACATTTACAGAGTATTCCTTGATTGTTTTACCATCTCTACTCTTAGGTCTCATTCTGATGGCCCCAAAAATAAGAAGATCGGCTCCAGATTGCTTTCCAATTTTTTTGATATCTTTAGGATCTACCATTCCATCGTGTTGGTAAGTAACTTCCTCAAGTATTTTTTCTCTTGCTGCTTGATCAATCAATACATAATCTCCTGATTCTGACATTTTTGTTAGAAGCTCATCATTGAAATCTTCAATGGGAAAATATGCATTTTGAGTATCATTTTGAATTTCAGAAATAAAAAGCTTTGGCTCTCTACCAAGATTTCTCAAATATTTCTTAAATCCTTTATGATTTGATATTTGTTTCATTACATCAGCTACAGTTGTTTCAGTATCTTTTGCGACCCATTTATCTGTAATTTCAAGTGCAAGTTCATCTGATTCATTAGCATCTACTCTTTTAGCTTGAAAGCCACCACATGATAGTAACGATAATAAAAGTGTTAAGTATAAAAATTTCATCTGTTTTCCTTATAATCCTAGTTTATAAATTTTTTCATCAATAAATTCATCAATTTGCACCAAAGCTTGAGCTAAGCAATCATTAAAATCTCTCGCTACGATATACTCTTTAAATGAGATTACCTGAGATTTTGGAGATTGATTTTTCTGAGCTTTAATATCTACAACAAATTGATATTTTTCAAAACCTTTAACTTTTAAAAACTGTTTACTAGAATGAAATTTTAAATCCACAGAATGAGTAAATGAATTATCCTCTACTAATTTAATTCCATTCTTTCCAAAATATCCTTTTATTTTAGAAACTAAAGCTCCTGGTGCACTATCAGAAGCTTCTATTTTTAAACGATACGTATTTTTTAGATCATTAAGACTATTAGCTAATCTATCAAAAGAATATTTAGAGTTAACTGAATTATTTGTTATAAAATTATACTTACTATTTAAAAGCTCTCGCTTTTGAAAAAGAGGCATGATTTTTACAATCATAGCAAAAGATTGCTTTTTAAATAATTCATTTATCTCATTATCTATTGTTTTAATTTGAGTTTGTAACAACTTTCCCGCAGCTTTTCTATTTAATCGAGCATAAGAATAATAATTTTCACTATCTTCCCATGATTCCTTAATATTAACTCCAGAGATTACTTCGTTTGTTGACTCTTCAACTTCATCAAAAGTTGATTCTGAAATTTTGTAATTTTCCGATGTTAAGCTTGAAACATGTTTAGCCTTCACATTGGCAGTAAATTGCTTTGCAATTTCGGCTCTTGCATCAGCATAAGAAGCATTTAAGCCACTGCCTGATCCAACAGCACAAATATATTCCTTAGAGCAATTTGCTTCTGGTGAATTCACCCAATCAGGCTTTTCAGTAGAGTTTTTTGAATTTTTTGTACTCGAGCAAGAAAAAGCAAGTCCGAGCACAATTAAACTTATTAATCTAATCATTGTTCTGATTTAAAGTTTTCGTCTGCACCTTTTAAATTACGTGCTACTTCTGGCTTATCCGATGCTTGAGCTTCAATTTTCTTAACGGCTCTTTTAATAGCACTCGCAAGATTTGCTTTATTCATTTTAATTAAAGCATTACATGAATAAACTTCTCTATCTTCAGATGCTCCTTTTTCCATATCATATTTTCTTTTTTCCCAGTATGTTTGATAAACCTTCGCTCCAACAACAAAGGCTTGTGCATCTTGAGCTAAGTTTTCATTCATATAAGCAACTGCTGCTTCATCTTGATTGCCACTTACATTTTCTTCGTAATAATTTTTAATATATTGAGAAATCTCACTAGCTACTTTTGCCGTTGCTCGAGCTTCTGCTGATTTAACACAAAGTCTCTTGTTCTTATGTTCTGATTCAGAAACAAAGTAATCATTTTTCTTTTTATCTTTTTCATCAGCTTCACCATTTGAAGGATCATTTAACCAATTAGGCTCTATTTTTGAAGAAGCATTAATTACTGAATAAGTAAGTTTGAATTCTCTTTCTTTTGGCTTAGACGAACAGCTAGCAAGAGTAACTGCAAGTAATGTAAGTATTAAAAATTTCATATATTCTCCTTAAAGTTATTAACTCAATGTAGTTTATAATGTTTAATGACAAATTGGATAAATATTATGACGTGGCGAGGAATAAGGTTGATGTTAGCGGATGAGTGGGTGTGGGGGGGGGAGG
>CAYGTU010000117.1:0-9786 GCA_964352945.1 uncultured Bacteriovoracaceae bacterium | reverse complement strand
CTGCAGAGGTGATGCTGATACATCTAAAATTATTAAAGTATTTAAAATTTCAAATACGGTTAATGATTTTATGCTTTTTAGAAATTCATTAAAATTAGTAGTTGCTCGCAAGAGTCACGATATTATAAGCGTTGGTTTTTTATCTAATAGTGGTGGATTATTTTCTGCTCGTTTAAATAATCAAGAACCTGCTTTAAATAAAGCTCATGAGCTTCGTGCTCACATTGGTCCTTTTAACGAAATTACTTGGCGTTTTCAGGGCGATATTGTTGATCTTGATATTTTAGTTAGACATTATTTAACTGAATTTATTAAGCATTCTGCTCGTTAATTCTATATATATTTTGCCGCACCAGAGGTTACAGCTTTTTTACCCGTTAGGTTTTTAGGATCTAAAAGTTTCTTCGTTCTATCTAGAGATTCATCAATTGAAGGAATCGCTACTTCTAAAGAATATTCTAAGTTTAAAGTATCCATCATAAAATACATCTTATCATCCTGGCCTATACCAGCCATATTTCTTTGAACTGGAAAATCCCAAGAAGATTTTATTAAAGGTGTATCATTGTAATCAAATTTATTTGCTAATTTTTTAGCAAAACCATAATGGGAATCATAATCATTTGAAGATAATTGTAATAATCTATTTGAAATGTTTTTTTCAATACACAAGTCAATCATCTCTGCTAAGTATTGTACATTTAGCCAACCTAGAATTACCTTTGAATCCAATTTATATTTTTCACCCATAAATAATTTTCGCTCAATTTTCTCAAATATATTTAAATCTCCTGCTTTAAAACTTCTTCCATAGAGTTTGCAGCATCTAATGATGACATAGTTTAAACAAGATTTTTGAATATAAAATTCACTCGAGGCAGCTGAAGCTCCAAAAGTAGTATTTGACATAGGTATATCTGTCTCAGAATAAAGACGATTTTCCCCACCAAAGATAAAAGCACTTGAAATAAGAAAGAATTTTGATTGATATCTTTCTGTATAATTAGTTACATTAAAAATTCCTGCTGTATTTAAAGCTTCACAAACTTTTTGAAATTTATTGGCATTTTTTAATGACGATACACCGATGCAATAAACAACGTGATCTGGCTTAAAAGTAGTAATTATTTTTCTAATATCATTTTTGTTTAATACATCACAAGGAAGGGCAAGTATTCCATCCATTTTAAAAGGTGTTTTATTATAAGTTCCAATAACTCTGTATTTCTCTTTAAAATAAAAAGCTAAGTTTGAACCAACAAATGAAGATATTCCAAATATAAGAACTGTTTTTTTTGACATCGATTAATTATAGCATTTTTACGCTTAAAAAAAGCAAAGAAAAAATATACCCATGCCTTATTCAAGGCATGGGTGTGTGGGATATATTTATACTAACTTAAAAGCTTTAACGCAAACTGTGGAGTTTGGTTAGCTTGTGAGAGAACTGAAGTACCAGCCTGAACAAGTATGTTGTTCCTAGTAAGTTCAGCAGTCTCTGCTGCAACATCAACATCTCTGATTCTTGAATTTGCTGCACTAAGATTTTCGTCGTTGATCGCAAGTGTGTTAGTAACAGATTGTAGTCTGTTCTGAAGCGCACCATAATCCGATCGCATCGAGTTGATCTTAACCAGCGAATCATCAAGTCTTGATAGTGAGATTTGAGCACCTTCTTTAGTACTGATATCGTCTGAGACGATGCCAAGTGCGCCAAGAGTTGCCATAAAGGAGTTCTGATCAAGAGAGATTCTATCTCTTGTCGGATCGTTATGGATTCCAATTTGGAAATCGATAACTCCTCCTGTCCCATCAAGCAATTTTGTTCCATTGAATTCTGCTGAAGTTGAGATTCTTTCGATCTCGTCTTTGAGCTGTTGAAATTCAACATTAGAAAATTGCCTTTCTGTCCTACCAACTGTATCTGAAGCCGCTTGGACAGAGAGTTCGCGCAGTCTGATGATAAGGTTGGAAATCTCATTAAGAGCCCCTTCCCCTGTTTGTATGAAACTAATTCCATCATCTGCATTCCTTTTCGCTTGTCTGAGTCCGCGGATCTGCGCCTTTAGTTTTTCACTAATTGCTAACCCTGCCGCATCATCAGATGCTCTAGTTATTCTCTGTCCCGAAGATAGTTTTCTAAAACTATCATCTAATCTTCGGTTAGTTATACTTAAACTTCTTTGTGCACCAATAGATGCAACGTTTGTATTAATTCGTAATCCCATAGTTAATCTCCATTTCTATACATCTTAAACCTCCTGTTTTTCTGTATTAATAGAGCATCATGCTCATTGTGAACTTATGTTCACTTTTACTTAGTCGAATCCACCTTACGTAAATCATTTACGTCAGCTTTCATTTATCCCACGACTAGGTGATTAGCATCTAATAAATTAGGGTCACTAATCTTGCAGGTAATCTTTTGTCACATTCGAGACCTTAGTCTCTTAAACCAATTAGTTAATCTAATTAACTCCTAGATGCCGACTGTATAAGAGTCAATGCACTGGCAGTTGATTGGTTCGCTTGCGACAACACCGAAGTACCCGCTTGCATAAGAATGTTATTCTTCGTTAAATCAGCTGTTGCTGAAGCAACATCAGCGTCTCTAACTCTTGAGTTAGCTGCTGATAAATTTTCAACACTGATCGCAATGTTATTAATCGTCGACTGAAGTCTGTTTTGAAGAGCACCAAAATCCGCTCTAATACTTGAAACAGAAATAATCGCTTGATCGATTGCTGCTAAAGAGTTTTGAGCAGAGATTTTATCTGCTACTGATGCTAAATTTAGACCTAGGGCCGCAATGTTAACATCTGCACTTGAAGCATCAAAAGTTAATCTATCTGAAATAGGATCGTTTCTTGTACCAATTTGAATATCAAATACAGCACCAGTTCCGTTCAGTAGTGAAACTCGGTTGAATTCAGTTGAGTTGGCAATTCTATCAGTTTCCTGAGTTAACTGCTCAAATTCAACGTTTAGAAATTTTCTTTCTGTTGGCCCGATGGTATCAGAAGCCGCTTGCACTGCAAGCTCTCTTAATCTAATCAAGATGTTTGAAATCTCTGTTAGACCACCTTCGGCGATTTGAACTAGTGAAACACCGTCCATCGCATTTCTTTCGGCCTGTTTTAGACCTCTAATTTGTGCCTTTAAATTCTCTGAAATTGCTAATCCGGCAGCATCATCGCCCGCGCGATTGATTCTTTGACCTGATGACAATTGTTCTAGAGTTTTTTGTAGGCCGTCCCTCGTATGTCTCAAATTTCTTTGAGCATTTATCGAGGCAACATTCGTGTTGATACGTAAACCCATTATGTCCTCCTTGACTGGCTTCCCATCACATTCCTTGTGATGACGAACACTTCTAATGAAGTATCTATGTATCTTTACGGAGGTTTAATATTTTTTATTATTATGAAATCATGAGGTGGAAATATTTGCCGTGTTTAGGCTAAAAAGCTTATAATATTGTTATGAGCATTCAAATTTCTAATTTAAAAGACTCTCCAAATAAAGTTTCAGAAACCTTAAATCTAATTGAGGATTCATTAAATTACTCTAGCGAAAATTCTTTCGAACAAGATTTTTATCCTTTATTTAATATAGATAATCATGGCAATTGCTATATTGTTCTAAAAAACGATGAAGTCATAGCTCATATTGGTTTTTGTCCAAGAGAAGTAATAATAAATAATCACCTTATACCCATTGGTATGATAGGTGGAATATGTGTTAAAAAAGAATATCAAGGTCAGAAGATTTTCTCAGAATTATTTTCTCGAGTTATTCACAGCCATGAAGAAGATTGTGCGTTCTTTATGCTTTGGTCTGACAAAAACGATATCTATGAAAAATTTGGTTTCTTTGAATTTGGACAAAATTATATACATACTCTCATGGGAACAAATAAGTTTGAGCAAACATACTTTCAAAATTTAACACAAATAGAAAAAAATCAAATTGAAGTTCTCTATAATGGATTTCATCAAAATACTATTTTCATCAATAGAGAAGAATTTGACTGGGACATTATTGCAAATATTAAAAGTGAACTTCATATCTATAAAGAAGATAATCTTATCAAGGCTTATTACTTTAAATCAAAAGGACAAGATCTAAGTGGCATAGTTCATGAATTAACTTTTGCAGATACAAAATATCTTAACTATATAAACGAGCAAGAAGTTTGGCATCCTCGCCCACTAGATGATCAGCCATTGGCTATCACTTATTCTGGTATGATGAGAGCTAATACCAATCAACATTTTGTAGATTTTATTAACATGATTTCAGATAACTCAATTGAAATACAAGAATTCAGCCAAACTGAAATAAACTTCATTTTTAAAGAAAATGAATTCACCCTTGGTCTTAATCAGTTTATTAATGGAGTATTTGGTCCGGATTTTATTTCTGAATTTAAAGATTTTCATTCAGTTCTCTTTATCAGTGGACTCGATAGTATATAATGAAAAAAGCCCGCTCTATGGCAGGCCTTAATCGCAAATAATACTTACAATCTATCTAGCGATGATTGCTTCAACTGTAACTCTTTTAAATCCATCTTTATTGATTTCTGTTCTTGATATTTCTCTTAATTTTAAAACCATTGCACCTGTTTCTTTTTCAACAGCCTCACTTAGATTTTGATCAAAACAAACTACATGTTCTTCACCTGGCTCTGTATCTAAATCATGACATTGAACACTTAATGTAAGTGTTAATTTTGACTGCGAAACTGCAATTTCATCACTTGAACTTACGATTAGTGGATTACGATCTAAGATAGCTTGCTTATCTGCAGCTCTCTTTGCCTTGCCTTTTAATTTATCTTGAGCTGAAGCTGAAACTGCTAAAGTTAAAACTAGAATTGAAATTGAAATAAGTTTTTTCATTTGCTTTCCCCCCGGAAATTTAATAGATATCTACCTTTATATAAGCAAAGATAATGCCATCGTTTCCAAGAGATTCCAGCCACTTAGGGATTAATTCCTGTTTATGTATTCATAGCTGTCAAAAACTAAGACAAAAAAAAGCCCTCAATTGAGGGCCGAATCTATAAATTAAAATCTTTGCAATCTAAATCGCTCAGTAAAATCATCACCAGAATTTTCAATATCAATAAATGTGATATCTACTTCAACAGTATTTTCATCTCCTACTTCAATAATTTTATCTATAGTAATAACAATTTTATTTTGAAAAATTACTGCTACATATTCCTCTCCATTTTTTGCTCCAATATGCCATGTTGGCATATTGATAGGAGAATATTTTAGTAACTCTTGAAGTTTCAATAAATTTACATTTTCTTGAGTACAAATAGTTCCTTCATCGTAGCCAAATAATCTATCTTTAGAATCTGTAAAAATATATTGGTCATCTTTCATGCACTCATCAACTTCTAGCCACTCTTCTTCAAAAAATATATGAGTATATCCCCAACTTGAACCTTTAATAGATTCGTACAAGGCTCCAGATGTGATTGGCTGAATAGGTAGTTTACCACCACCATTACCACCAGACTTACTTTCATTACAACTAAGAATAGACACCAATAATAAAATCAAAAGTAAAAACTTCATAAAAAACCCCTTTAAAATGAATTTATACTAAATAAGAATATATTAAGGAGTGTTTATGAACTAGAAAAAAATTAAGATTTCTTTCGAAACTGATAACTCATTTTGACAAATATCAAAAGTGAGATTGACCAAAACACTAGAGAAATGATTGGAATTTGATTAAAATGATTAATTTCTTTTTGATAAGAAAAAATCGCTCCAGTAAAAACAAATACTGAAACACCAATTGAGTGAGCTAAAAAATAAATAGCATCTGTAAAAGATTCAATTGAAGGAGCTAGATCTTTTATATCTAATTTAAATGTATAATTACTTTTTGATAGTTCTTTTGTAAACCAACGCACATGTCTTGGAAGCTCTCTCATTGAATTAAGCATATCTCGCCCAACCCAAATAAGTTCTTCTTTTAGTGAGTCTTGATCCATTAACTCTTTAATAATCTCTTGAATATCGCCATCTATAATTTCGAAAATATTCAGATCAATATTAATCGACTTACCTACTCCATCCAAAGTCATAATGGCACGAAAAATAATAAACCATTCACGAGGAAGATAAAGCTTATGTTTAGAAAGTGTTTTTATAATCGCAGAAATTAACTCTGAAACATTTGTTTCCTGTACACTAAGACCTACATAAGGGACTAAACTATCTTTAATATCTCTTATTAATACATCTTGATTAGGAATGCTATCATATTCAGCTACATCCAAAAATTCATAAACTAAATTTTCATAATTATTTTGAACTAAAAAATAGAGTATTGCGACAAGATTACCGCGGGATTTTTTACTTAATACACCCATAAGCCCAAAATCAATTATTCCGATTTGGCCATTTGGCATAGCAAAGAAATTCCCACCATGTAAATCGGCATGAAAAAAACCGTCTGATAAAAGTGAGTGTAAAAATAAATTAACAGAGCTTAGCAACTTTTCTCTCACTTGCTCATTAACTTGCTCAGGCTTAAGTTTATTAAATGGAATTCCTTCCAAGAACTCCATTACTAAAACTTTTTCACAGCTAAATTCTTTATAGATCTTTGGTAAGACTAAAATCTTCTCTTTATCTATTTTTAAAAGATTCGTTTTAAGCTTATTACAATTATTGGCTTCAATATTAAAATTTAATTCTAAAAGTACTGATTTTAAAAAATCATTAAGGACTTTTGAGATCCCAAGATATTTAATATCATCACTTATTTTTTCTGCTTGCTGAGTTAAGAAAACTAAAATCTCAAAATCATTAATAATATTCTTTTTTATTCCAGGCTTTCTAATTTTTAGAACAACTTTTTCGCCAGTTTTTAGTTGTGCTTTAAAAACTAATCCAATTGAAGCAACTCCAATAGGTTCTTCATCAACATGAGAAAACATATCTTCAATTTGAGTTTCTAGAGCAAGTTCAACAGAAGCCTTATACTCAGAAAATTTTCCACCCTTTACTTGATTTTGCAGTTTTTTCATTTGACTGATAAATTGTGGAGGGAATATATCTTCTCTTGTTGATAGTAGCTGCCCTAGCTTTATAAAACTTGGCCCTAGCTCTTCAAAAGAATTTTTTAATCTAATACCTACTGAAGTCCAGATATCTAAATCTTTTGTTTCATCGATGCTAGCTTCAATTCTTTTTTTAGGTAAAACAAATCCTGGTATCTTACCTAGTAAATCTGTCTTTATAATGAATTCATCAAATCCATTCTTGGCAAGAACAGATAGAATCTCTCTTAGTCTTGCGACATTTTTGATGGTCTTAGTGAAATCAATACTGGTTCGAATAATATCCATAGTTTATACAATCTTGTTTTATATTTATATTGTACAAAATTTAACAAAATAGCGTTCTTAGTGATATTATTTTCCATATTTATGAAATTTTTAACTTTAATTACACTACTCATTTTATCAACTTCTGTTTTGAGCTCTGAAACTTGCTCTCGAGTAGCTGTAATTAACCACCAAGAAGTTTTAGTTGATCCTAGCTCTACGGCTAAAGGTGAAGGACTTAAAAACTTTTTGGAAAAAGACAGTGTCGCACTTAGTTATTATAATGAATATAGAGAAGGTACTTCTCTATCTTTAACTTCTGCTGCTGTTTCTACTCTGGGTACTGCGATGATAATATATGGTGCCTTTCAAAATAACGAAGAAGAAAGTTCAAAACTACTTGAACAAAGACAAACCTTTCTTGTGGGAGGGGCTGGCTTAATATTTCTAAGTTATCTTTTTTCAAGTACCTATAGATATAATAATGAGAAACTCTTGGATACCGCAGTAAAAGAGTATAATAAAAGAAATAATCCTAAAATTTACTTCTCCCCCTATTTTGATGTAAAAGGAAGTAACGGATTAGGACTTGGGCTTTCTAAGGATTTTTAAATGAAATGCTTTAAATGCAGTAAAGAAATAACACTTGAGGCAATTGGCAATATTTCAAGAACAGAGCGTTGCCCCCATTGCTATGCCGATATAAGAAGTTGTAAAATGTGTGATTTTTATGATGTTTCAAGCTATAATGATTGCCGAGAATCCTCTGCTGACAGAGTTGTTGAAAAGGAAAAAGCGAATTTTTGTGATTACTTTAAATTAGGAAACGGTGAAGGTAATGATAAAAAGGAAGATGCTCTTTCTTTAGCAGAGTCATTATTTAAAAAATAGGGAAATTATGAATAACGATGTATTAATGACAAAAAGTGGCAAGGCCGCTCTAGAAACTGAATTAGATAGATTAATAAAGCATGATAGAGAAGAAATTAAGAAATCAATTTCTGAAGCTCGTGCTCATGGAGATCTAAAAGAAAATGCTGAATATCACGCTGCCAAAGAAAAACAATCTCACTTAGAAGGTCGTATTGCTCTTTTACAGAGTAAGGTTGCTAAGGCAAAAGTTATAGATGTTTCTAAATTAAGCTCAGCAAATGTTGTATTTGGTGCAACTGTTACTCTTTATAACGAAGAAAAAGAATCTTCTAATACCTATCAAATCGTAGGTGAAGATGAAGCGGATCTTGCAAAAGGAAAAGTTTCATATTCATCTCCACTTGGCCAAGCAATGATTGGCAGAGAGGAAGGTGATCAAGTTGTCGTTAAAGCTCCTAAAGGTGATATCCATTACGAGATAGAAAAAATTGAGTACAAATAACATTTCTTGGTCCGATTCAATCGAATCTCTTTTTGGTAAAAAATTATCTAAAACTGCTGAGGCTTTAATCGAGGCAGGTTACAAAAATATTAAAGATCTTATCTGGTTATTTCCTCTTAGAATTCAGAAAGCTCCTAAAATTTCTAGCTTTAATCATCTTCAAGAAAATTTGATATTCAGAGGACAAGCAAAGCTCATAAACTTTCAAGGTTACCCATCATTTAAAGGAAAGGGGCGCGCCAGACTTCAGAATGTAAATATTATGGCCCAAGACCTTAATGGAACAGGTAAAATATCTCTTAAATGGTTTAACATCTACCCTAATTTGAAAAAAAAATTACAAGATTTGGATGAATTCGAATTTCTCGGAAAAGTTTCCTATGTAAAAGGAGCTCTTTCTATTGTTAATCCACAGATTTTTAATATTGGAGAAAGTGAAACTATTCAAGAAGAATTCTTAATTGAATACCCAACAATTAATACAGTAAGCGGTACAAATATAAGAAAAGTTATTGATAAAATCCCTACTTATTTATGGGATACTGTTGAAGAATATCTTCCTTCTGAAATATTAAAAAATAGAGAAATGATTCCATTTAGTGAAAGTGACAGAGATATTCATGCCAAGATGCCTTCAATTAATTGGAATTTAGAAATTCTTGAAACTGCTAAAAAAAGAATTGTTTATGAAGAGTTTCTCCAAGATCAAATTAAAATAATTGTTCGAAGAAAATATATTAAAAGCAAAGATGCCCCACTGCTTGAGTCAAAAAAAATAAATGAGTATTTATCTATTTTCCCGTATTGTTTTACGCCAGATCAAATTAAATCCTTAAATGATATAGAAAAAGATTTTAAATCTCTAAAACCAATGATGAGACTCATTCAAGGAGATGTTGGCTGTGGAAAAACATCTGTTGCGATCATAAGTGCTTTAATTGCCATTGAAAGTGGTCAAGTCGCATTAATGTGTCCAACCGAAGCTCTTGCGACTCAACACTTTGAAACTTTCACCCAATTATTTCCTAAAATAAAAATTCAACTTCTGCTT
>CAYGTU010000116.1:0-9804 GCA_964352945.1 uncultured Bacteriovoracaceae bacterium | reverse complement strand
TTTTTGTTGAGCGAAACCATTTAGATGACGATCTCACTAGAAGTGATCTCCAACTCTTCCATGCAATTTTTGAATGGCGCTTGCGGCTTTTTCATCTTGACCGTTAAAAAAATTATAAGCGACTTCACCTTTTAAACAGGCCGTCGTACATATTAAACCTTCACCAAATTCTTTTAATAAATCAAAATCAAGGCGAGGCTTATAATAAAAACCTTCTAAGTAAGCTTTAGATAACAACTTACATAAATTTTTATAACCGATATTATTTTTACAAAGTAAAACTAAGTGATGAATTTGGTGACGTGACTCTTCTTCATCTTGACTGCTCATTACATTTGATTTTTTTGGAGCACGTCTATCAAATCTTGAACCTGGAGTGAAATATACCTCTGAACCCAAAATTGGTTTAATTCCTGCTTTTTTGGCCCTTGTGTAAAAATCAATCGCACCAAACATATTTCCATGATCGGTTTGCGCTACTGCTGGCATTTTAAATTCAACTGCTCTTTCAAAAAGATCATTTAATCTCAAAGCACCATCAAGTAATGAATACTGAGTGTGTAAGTGTAAATGTACAAAACTTTCACTATGACTTTCAAGATAACTTGAATTTTGTGATTCCATTAATTGCCTCTAAAAAAGATGTGTTTGTGTCAGTAAAAGGCTAGCATATTAAGGACATTTTTTCGATTTTATCCTTGGCCGATGCACCACAGTAACTACTTAAATTCCTATGGACAATACTTCTTTATAAAGTTTAAAATTACTTATTCATGAAATTAGCTGTTCTTTTTAGTCTTATTTTATTTGGCCAAGCTTTCGCCCTCGCTCCATATGACAAAATGGAGGAATCTGTTGATGTTTCCTATTGGTTTACAACACAGCACAAACAATTTTTTGGAGAAGCAAAAACACATGGTTTTATGGTGGCCAAAAACTATAAATTTAAATTAATCAATGCTTTTGATACAACGTCATCTGTTTATTTTTCTTTTGGTTACAATGGCTCCATGGCCGGAAATTCTAGCGACTTTGAATATAAATACACAAACACCTTACTGGCACTTAAACAAACGGTTAACTATACTACTGAAAAATTTTATAAATTCTCCATGGCCATTGGTATTGGATATGGAAGACAAAGTTTAACTAGTAATGAAAAGAACGCGCTACTTGATGATGGTGATTCTATTATCTCTCAAGACGTAGCCTATGATTTAAATTTTCAATTTGAATTTAGAAATTTTAAAGATTGGATACCTTTTATTAGTTATGGTTATGTAAACTTTAAAACTGGCAATCACGATGTTCCAAACGGTGTAAAAGTTCAGGATCTCACCACTCAAAATGATGAAGAATTTGATCTTTCCTATAAATATTATTATTTAGGATTTAGAAAAATTATTTAGATTACCACAATCTAGTGGACTCTGGAGTTCCTGGTTGATCAAGTAACTGTTGATCACAATGAAAAATTACTTCTGTCTCATAATCTCTGTCTGAAGTAGTGTAAAGCCCACCTGCTGCTGCTGCTGCAGCTTTTTCAGCAAAATCCGTATCACCTTTCACTAATGCTCCCGCTGCTACTGCAGAACCAATTTTTGATGCCGTTCTAACTGTTGTTCTTGTCGATTCATTTAATGAACCTTTATAACGAGAGTTTCTACCACTCATAATCGCTTCCATACCTTTTTTAGAACAAAATTCTTGGGCTTTTTGAAAGCCCATCTCTTCAGCATCTTGCTTATCAGTTGCTGTGATAATTGCTTTATAGGAATCCCCTTGCCATCTTATAATTTGAACATTATCACTGGCACAAGAAACAAGTATTAAACTCAAAATTAAAAATTTCATATTACTCCCACTCAATTGTTCCAGGTGGTTTTGAGGTAATATCATAAACCACTCTTGTTATTCCTTTAACTTCATTACAAATTCTACTAGATACCATTTCTAAAAACTCATAGGGAACTTTTGTAACTGTAGCCGTCATTCCATCTGTAGAGTTTACCATTCTTAAACAAATTACTTCTTCATAAACTCGATAGTCACCTTTTACCCCAACTGTTTTAACTGGAAGTAGAACTGTAAAAGCTTGCCAAGTAGAATCATATAAACCGTTTTCTTTTAATTCTTCAAAAAGTATTTGATCTGACTCTTGAACTTTTCTAACTGACTCTCGATCTATTGCACCTAAAACTCTAACTCCAATACCAGGGCCAGGAAAGGGATGCCGATGAACCCATTCAGGATTTAAACCTAACTCTTTCCCCATGGCACGAACTTCATCTTTAAAAAGATATTTTAGTGGTTCAAGAAGTTGCAGTTTCATTCTCTCAGGTAGTCCACCAACATTATGGTGAGATTTTATTGTAACTGACTTACCACCAACTTTATGAGGGGAAACTGATTCAATTACATCGGGATAAAGTGTTCCTTGGAGTAAATAATCAAATTTAACTCCACGATCTTTTTCATATTCATGAACTTTCTGCTCAAAAATTTCTATGAATGTCGTTCCAATAATTTTTCTTTTCTTTTCTGGATCTGACTCTTTTTCAAGTTTATTTAAAAAGGCATCTTTTGCATCCACGATCTGAATATCAAAATGCATTTTCTCTTTTAATAAATTTATATGATGATAATCTTGAGGTCTTAAAAGTCCATTATCAACAAAAAAACAATGAAGTTGATCACCTAAAATTTGATGAGCTAGAGTTGCTGCCACAAGTGAGTCTACCCCACCCGAAAAAGCACAAAGAACATTTTTTCCTTTCACAGGCTTTACAATACTTAAACATTCTTCAAGCATTTTTGTGTTTGACCAGTCTTTTGGCAATTTCGCCACTTGATGAAAATAAAAGTCTAAAATATCTCTTCCATTTTCTGTGTGTTCTACTTCTGGGTGAAACTGAAGCCCCATAATTGGTTTCGTATTATGTTTTATACCTGCAATTAAATTATTTTCACTTTCAAGAATAACAGAAAATTCATTGGGAACTTTACTCACATGATCACTATGTGACATCCAAACATTGATTTTCTTTTTATTGGAAGGAAGATCATGATTTACACCATGAACTAGGGCATTTCCATATTCACCTTGGATTCCCTTTTCAACAATTCCCTTATGATACTGAGAAATAATTTGCATTCCGTAGCAAATTCCAAGAACGGGAAGATCTAAATTAAAAATTATTGAATAATCTGTTTGATCTTCAAAAACTGATTGAGGACCACCAGATAAAACAAATGCTTTGGGTTTTTCTCCGGCATTGATTTTTTCAATCGTATCATCAACAGTTAATATAATACTTGAATGTCCAATTTCTCTTGTTCTTCTAGTTATTAATTGGGTGTATTGAGATCCAAAATCTACAATCCATATTTGACTCATATTTTTTAACCTTAGCTTCTGTAATTAGGAGCTTCCTTTGTAATTTTAATATCGTGAGGATGACTTTCTTGAAGAGAAGCCTGAGTTATTCTCGTAAATTTTCCTTTTTTCATTAGTTCTAAAAGACTTGCTGCACCAACATATCCCATACCTGAACGTACTCCACCTGTCAGCTGGTGAACATTTTCACTTAAGCTTCCTCTATAGGGTACTTGTCCTTCAATTCCTTCAGGTACTAATTTTTTATTTTGAACATCTGCTTGTCCGTATCTATCTTTTGATCCTTTAACCATGGCCCCTAAACTACCCATTCCTCTATAGATTTTGTAAGCTCGACCTTGATAAATTACCATCTCTCCTGGAGACTCATCTGTTCCAGCAAAAAGTGAACCGATCATCACTGAACTTGCTCCAGCTGCAAGAGCTTTTGTTACATCACCTGAAAATTTAATTCCACCATCAGCAATATAAGGAACACCCGCCTCATGACAAACATCTTTACAGTCCATGATTGCTTGTAATTGAGGAACACCAATCCCAGCAATTATTCTAGTTGTACAAATTGAACCAGGACCAATCCCCACTTTAATTCCATCAGCTCCAGCTTTTATTAAGTCTTCACAAGCTGTACGAGTAGCAACATTACCTGCAACTATATCGACTTTAGAATTTAGTTTTTTTAAGCTCTTAAGCATTTCAATAACACCCTTACTATGACCATGAGCTGTATCAACAATAATAACATCAGCTCCGGCTTCAATAAGTTTAGTTGCTCTTTCAAACTCAGTGCTACTAACACCTATTGCTCCGCCAACTCTAAGCCTACCAAGTGCATCTTTATTTAAATTAGGAAAAGCAATGGTTTTCTCAATATCCTTAAAAGTTATTAAACCTTTAAGGTGCATCTGAGCATCAACAACAGGGAGTTTTTCAACTCTTCTACTGGATAATAATTTTTTTGCTTCTTCTAGACTTGTACCTTCTTTCGCAGTTACTAAATTATCTCTAGTCATTAAATCTTTAACTTTTAATGATGAGTTTGTTTCAAATCTAAAGTCTCTATTAGAAATAATTCCAACTAACTTTCCATTGTCTATAACGGGAAAACCAGAAACATTATGCTCTTGCATCAAATAAAAAATATGGGCCAATGTATCTTCAGGATTTACAGTAATTGGTTTTACCACCATTCCTGAAACATATTTTTTAACTTTTTCTACTTCGCTTGCTTGCTCTTCAACAGTTAAGTTTTTATGTATAATTCCTATTCCACCTTCTTGGGCCATAACAACTGCTGTGTTTGCTTCAGTAACTGTATCCATTGCGGCTGATGCAATAGGAATATTCATTTCTATATTTTTTGTAAATTTTGTTTTTAAGCTTACTTCCGTTGGCAAAACATCAGAATATGCTGGCATTAACAACACATCATCATAGGTTAAACCTGGTTCGTCATTGTAGAACATATTAGCCCCTTTTCATTATAATTTACTTTTAAAGTATACTTTAATCTCTAATTCATTGTATCAACTGGAGCTTTTTTCACTTATTTTCTGCCTACCATCTACTTAGCAAATATGAGAGAATTTTTCTAGATATATAGTAAGGAGTAAGGATGATTCTCAGAGTATTTTTGTTAAGTTTTGCGTTAACCACCAATGTTTTTGCTTGGGGTGATATAGGACATAGGATCGTAGGTGAAATTGCAGAGAAATCTATGAATCTTTCATCAAAACAAAAAATTAAAAAATTTTTTGGAAAAGAATCCCTTGCGTCTGCTTCAACTTGGCCAGATGAAATAAAATCAGACTTTGATATTAGACTAGAAGTGGGTAAACGTTGGGGCCATGATCATGAATATACTGATAATGCTCAAATTGCAGAAATAATTAATACCTGGCATTACACTTCTATTCCAGACAATATGAAATACGCAGAATCTCCAAAAGTTAAAACCGGTGATATTGTATCTGCCATGAAAATTATGGAAAAAGTTCTTCGCTCTAATAAAAGCACTAATCAAGAAAAACGTGAAGCATTACGATTTCTTGTTCATTTTGTCGGAGATATTCACCAGCCGCTACATGTTGGAAATGATAAAGATCGTGGTGGTAATGATTGTTGGGTAAGCTGGTTTTCCTCATCAAATGTTCCACCAATAAATCAAGCAACGAAGTCTAATCCCGAGTATGTAAGACTTCACGCTCTTTGGGATTCAAAAATAATTGATTCAATGGAAATGAGTTATAGTGAGTACGCCAATAAGCTTCTAGTTCCAAGTCCAGCCGTTCTATCGGAAGGTGATGGTAAAATGGAAAAAATGTATTCTAATTACTCTGGGAAGGAACTGCTTAAATTACATAAAACAAAAGTTAATCTTTGGATAAAAAAATCCTATGAAGATTGGGCAAATGAATCTAAAGAACTTAGAAAAACGGCTTATCTTGATTTGATAAAATCTTCTGATGATTCTAATGCAAAGTTTTGTACTTATAATGCAGATGAAAAACTCAATATGGGTGATATTCCCAATGTAAGTTATAATCATCGCTACTTTGTAGGTAAGATTATTAATTTAAGACTCTTGCAAGCCGGAAAAAGACTAGCTGCACTTTTAGACTCAATCTTTTAAATTCTGAATAAAAAAAAAGGCTACTTGCCCAAGTAGCCTTTTAAAATTTGTTGTCTTACGACTATATATTTCTGCCCTATTAAATAAATTATTTTACGAAGCTAAAAAGCATAAAGGGGATTAGGTTTCTAGCTTCGTAAAATTTATGTTTCACAATACTATACCTGCATGTTTAGTGATGTTCATAATGGTCAATAAAGGGGATTAGACTTTTATGACACTAAACACGCAGGCTAGTTTAAAGAATAATTTTTCAACTATTCTTTATCTTCTTGTGATTTGATAATAATCAAATTTAAAAAGATTTGGTCTTTAATGTTTCTCTGCGCGTCATTTCTGGGCCATCACTTTGGCGCGGGTAATTTTTACATGGTTTTTGGAGCTCTAAGTTATTGAATTTCTATTAACCAAAAGTTATTTACTCAAGTAAGTGGGCTAAGTTACCGATAATTTGTGTATGAAGCCAATTTGGTTAATTACTTTTATTTTTATTTTTTCCTCATGTATGGAGGTCAGCACCGGTCCATCAGGTGATGCCGGCGATGTTACTACAATGGGAGGCGAAGGAGTTGGTATTGTTAATACAAGTTCACCTCAATTTAATATAGGCGAAGGATCAAGAGGAAGATTAAACACAACTAGATATCAATTTAAATTTACTGAAAGTAATGCAAGTTTACTTTATTTAAATTCTATAAAAATAAATGGATTTTATATCAGAGAACTCACCCATGATAATAATGAAATTACTCCCTTCTCTGAGGTAGTTGAGTTTCAGCAGTTTTATAATATTAATTTAATGAGTCCTTTCATTTATGAATTTTCAAAATCAGATGTTACTCATATTCAAATTGATTCAATTGAAATACTTTCAAAAGTTGAGAATAATATTTACTATAGCCCAAAATCATTTGAAATCGTAATTGATGAGAGTATCTTTTACTCAGCTTCAAATTTAATTCCACCACGTTTTGGGTGGTACCCAGCTACTCCTTCTGTTTTTGTTACCACAAATGCTGGATGTAGCGAACCGTTAGTACAAAATCAGATGGCAGAGTGTGTTTACCCTAGAATAGCCTGCAGTGATATCCAAAATCAATTTAATGCCAACATTAAATCTTGTGCCGTTCAAATGGATGGACAAGATATAAATTGTTATCCAAGTGCTTCAAGTTCACATTGCTTAATGAACACAACTATGGATATTTGTGAGAAATATAAGGAACACTTATTATATCCTCAGCAACTTATACAGGTTATTTTTAATGGCAACACACTTATTTCAAATGTTTGTTCCAAGCCTGTAACCGTTGAAGGACCAATCATAGAGCCTATTCCTGCCATTCAAGGAAATGCTAGATGAGTAAGGTAGAGGAGGCTAAATATTATAGAAATATTCAAGAATACCTTCAAGCAATATTAGTTCATCGCTGTCAAATAAACTCACAGTATTCTTTAAGATCTTTTGCTAAGTCTTTAGATATCTCAAACTCTGCTCTCTCAGCTATGCTCAATGGAAAAAGAGAAATCACTCTAAAAATGATTGATCGCTTTAGTGAAAAAATTGGATTAACAATTGAAGAAACTGCCTACTTTAAAGAACAGGCCATAAAAGATAAAAATGGAAAGATTACAGAAAAAGAATTAGCCGAAATTGAATATAAAGAAATAGCCAATGATGTCTATAAAGTAATGAGTGACTGGTATTATTTGGCCATTTTACAATTACCCCATCATAAAAATTTTGAACCTTCGATTAGTTTTGTGTGCAGAACTTTTGGACTTGATAAAGAAACAGCAACTGAGGCTGTTGAAAGACTACAAAGATTAGGTCTCCTTAAAATATACAAGGATGAATGGGAAGATACCACAAATAGAAATATTACTAATATGGTTACAACGAGTCAGGTAACATCGGCTGCTATGCTCTATCAAAAACAGCTGAGAGAAAAAGCAACAGAAGCAATTTTCCAAACTGACCTGAAGTATAGAGATCATTCAAGCATGGTTATGGCCATAAGAAAGAAAGATATTGAGGAAGCAAAAGAGAAAATAACTCGTTTTAGAAGATCTCTCACAAAATATTTAGAACGTCATAAAAAAGGTGATGAAATCTACCAACTAACAATTTCGTTATTTCCACTTAGTAATCTCAATTTAGATGATAATGAAGAAGAGTAATTAATAATATGTTTTTTTGAATTCATTAGAATAACTTTCTAATTCATCAATCAAATTATTTAATTCTTCTGGATGTTTTTCTTGTTGTTTATAGTTTTTCTTTAAACTTTCTTGAAACATTTTATCATATTCAGATTTCTCAGAAGGTATAGAGCTTGGAACTCTAACTGATTCTACTGACTTTTTAGTAACAGGTGCTTTAACTATTTTAAACTCTGGTTCTGCTTTTGTTGGAACAACATTCCACTGAGTAGGCTTTGCAGCTATTTTAGGTGCATTCATTCCGTAATAATTAATTGCCGTTTTCTTATAAGCAATTGGCTTTCGTTTTGGTGCAAATTTCTTAATACTTTTTTGATCAAGGGAATTTGGCTCTCTAGTAACTTTCTTAGAGCTTATAAATAAAACACCTGTTTTTGGTGCTAAATTTTCAACTGAAGCAACTTTTCTCTTCACATTTACAACATCTGTTGTCGCAATAACATTTTTATCTTTAGAAAAATCCATTTTAATATCTTTGAATAATGCTGTTACTTTTTGAAACGAGTTAAATCCTAAATTTGTTGGAACTCTTGGGTGACCCTCTTCATATTTATTTTCTATAAATGAGAATTTTCCTGATTCAACTTCGTACTTATAATGTGTTTCAAATCTATTATAGAAATCCACCTGACCTTTGATTACAAAAACCTGGCTTTTTCCATCTACATTATTATAAGAGTAGATAAAATTACTTGATTTATACTTAACGACACCATTTGGTGATAGAACTTTATATCCTGATTCATCTGGCTTAGTAGTAGACTCAACCCAAACATTACCTTGTGTTAAATGTACTTCATCTCCAACAATTTTAACTTGAGTTGCTGGTGCTAAATGATATGTATTTTCATTATAATCAACAACAGTCACCTGTGAAGTTTCCCCTACCATAACTTGAGAAAGGTCTTCGATATGATAATCTTTTTGCAATCTTAAAGTAGAACCATCTTCCTGAACTTGAAAGGCATCCCCTTTAATATCTGCTACTCTCATCACTGGCTTAGCTGCAAAAGCAGAAGCCGAAAGAGCAAGAGCTAAGATTAAATTAATGACTGTAGTTTCTAGTAATTGTTTCATAATGTTTGCTCAAGATTGACCATTCCTTAGTGTTTCTATATTTTTCTCTAAACTCTTCAACAGTAGCGTAAAAAGTTCTTTTGTTACCTGTTTGTAAATGAGAAAGTGCAAGCCAAAGCTTTGCCCCTCTAAAAAATTTTGATTTTGGATAATTTCTAACTAACTTACCTAAATGAGCTATTGACCAGTCATAATGTGCCTTTGATTCAAATGCTGCAATACCTGCTGCAAATAAAACGCGATCACTCATGTTTTGATCTGTTGGAAATCTTTTCACAAATTCATTATAGAACTGAGCTGCTTTTTCAAACTTCTTAAAATGAAATTCTTTATCACCAATCGCTAATAATTTATCAGGTGACCATCTATAAACATCCCATTGAACTAAATCTTCTTGATCTGTTTTTAAAGAAGCTATTTCTCTGCTCTTCTTATCTAACTTAATCGAGATAAAATTATTCTTAGCCTCTAGCTG
>CAYGTU010000115.1:0-9840 GCA_964352945.1 uncultured Bacteriovoracaceae bacterium | reverse complement strand
GTGCAGATGTATTTTTAGGAGTACCTTTTAATATTGCTAGTTATGCTTTATTGACAATGATGATTGCTCAAGTAACAAATTTAGAACTGGGTGACTTTGTTCATACCTTAGGGGATGCCCATATTTATTCAAATCATTTTGAGCAAATGAAACTTCAGTTAACTCGTAAGCCTTACGCCAAGCCACAGATGAAGATTAATGCAGACGTTAAAGACATATTTGATTTTAAATATGAAGATTTTGAATTACTAAACTATGAAGCGCATCCACATATTAAAGGTGAAGTAGCAGTATGATTATTTCATTAATTGTGGCTTATTCAAAAAATCGCGCGATTGGAAAAAACAATAAACTTTTGTGGCATTTAAAAGGTGATATGAAAAACTTTGTTAAATTAACAAAGGGAAAACACTACTTAATGGGTAGAAAAACATTTGAATCTATAGGAAAGCCATTGCCTAATAGAGTGAATATTATTTTATCTAAATCACACAAAGATATCGATGGAGTTATTGTTAGAGAAAATTTACAAGATGCTATTAAGTTTGCTAAGTCCCAAGGAGCTGATGAGCTTGTTATTGGTGGAGGAGCAAATATTTACGAACAAGTGATGGATAAGGTTACTCGTATGTATATAACAGAAGTAGACTGTAATATTGAAGGGGATAGTTACTTTCCAGAATTTGATGAAGGTGAATGGGAATGTGTAACTAATTTTTCTCACGAAAAAGATTCAGAAAATGATTATAATTTTGAATACTCTGAATATGTTAAAAAAGAAAATTTACCGCTTCCGTTTTAATTATAAAATAAATTTATTCTGAGAGTTCTTTTGAATTTCATTTTGAATCAAGAACTGATCAAACGCTTCTTTTGAAGTGTATTGTGGAATAAAACCAAAGTCTTCCTTAAGTTTTTTGTTAGATAAAACAGGTCTATATCTCAAAAAATTTACTTGCTCGGGTTTTAATTTGGTTAGCTTTAATTTATGTAAAGCCTTAATGGTATAGGTTAAAAAAGTAGGGTTAAGGTTTATATATTTTTTACCTAAAATTGTAGCAATTTCTTTCATGCTTAAAGCACCATCACCAGCAATATTGATTTCATCTGATTTTTCATAATCAAGTGCCTTAATCAAAATTTTTGCTATATCTTCATCCCAAATAAAAACAAATCTATCATCACCATTTTCCATACCAAGTACTACGGGCATTTGGAAAAGATTTGTAATTTGATTGCTTACTGTTTTACCAAGTATTGTTCCCGGTCTAAAGATGATTTGAATTAGCTCAGGATATTCACTTTTATATCGAGCAAATATTTCTTCACATAATCTCTTATTATTTGAATAGGAAAACTCAGCATTTCCTCTTATAGGATCGCTTTCCGATATCCATTTAGGATTATCTGAATAATAGCCGTAAGCAGCACCACTTGATGTATTAATAAATCTTTTAACTTTGTATTTAACACAATTTTTTAAGATAGTTTCGGTTCCTTCAACATCAACTTTGTAGACAATTGACTCATCACTTACTGTCCCTGGAATGATAGCAGCTAAATGGATGACATCTGTAATATCGTGGTCTTTAAAGATTTTTTCTACTTGATCTGGTTTTGTAATATCACAGATTATTTCAGTTAGATTTTCTGATTTTTCATAACGAAGAGGTCTTATATCAAGAGTTATTAGTTTATGGTTTGTTTCTTTTTGAAGTTTTTGAACAACTTCACCACCTACAAATCCATTTGCCCCAGTAACTAAAATAGTTTTCATAACACTCTCCTAATTTAAAAATATTAACAATTTAGTCTTTTTTTAGCATTAATATAGGTTAATTATAAGATTCGCATATTCCTAGGTCTTGCATTTCTAAAAATCAGCGTTATCTTTAAGGTGTATCTTAATTAAGGAGATCAAAAAATGAAACGAATTGGGCTATTTCTTTTAACAAATATAGCAGTTGTTCTAACTATATCAATTGTTGTTAGAGTTCTAGGCTTAGGCCAGTACTTAACTCCTTATGGAGTTGATTATATTTCTCTAGCTGTTTATTGCTCTGTATGGGGTTTTGCTGGAGCTTTTATTTCTCTTTTTATGTCAAAATTTATGGCGAAAATGATGATGGGAGTAGAAGTTGTAGATAATGATCCTCAATATGCAGCACTTGTTAACACTGTTCACTCATTAGCGAGAAAAGCTGAGCTAAGAACAATGCCTGAAGTTGGAATTTATCACTCTAGTGAAATAAATGCATTTGCAACAGGGCCTTCAAGATCAAATTCTATTGTCGCTGTATCGACAGGTCTTTTAAATTCCATGCATAAAGATGAAGTAGAAGGCGTTCTAGCTCATGAAGTTGCCCATATAGCTAATGGTGATATGGTTACTATGACACTTCTTCAGGGTGTAATTAACTCATTCGTTTATTTCTTATCAAAGGTAGCAGCTCTAGCTATGAGAGATAATGATAAAGAAAGACCAAGTTTCTTTTTAGAAATTATGTTTCAAATAATTTTTTCTATTTTAGGCTCAATGATTACAGCTTGGTTTTCTAGACAGAGAGAATTTAGAGCTGATGCAGGCGCGGCTTACCTTGGTGGAAAAGATAAAATGATTTCAGCTTTAAAAAGATTACAAAATAATACAGAAAGAATTGATTCAAGTAATACTTCAATTGCAGCGATGAAAATTAGTTCAAAAAATGGCTTTTTATCACTTTTATCTACTCACCCACCACTTGAAGATAGAATTCAGGCACTTTCTAAACTAAGTTAAGATTTATTTTTCATATATTGATCTGCAGTTTCATATCTTATAGAAACTGCAGGTGATCTTGCTAGCGTATCACTAATAGAAGTCGATGTTTCGCCCTTAAGTCTGGCCCGAGTTGAAGATTTTTTTGTTCCAAATTTCTCCCCCTCATATAACTTCCATCCTGCCTCAATCATACTTTTTCTAATACTAGACGAGGAAGAATAGGTGCTCATGATAACATCTTCATGAGATATTTTTTCTAAAAATTCAAACCATTCCACTGTCCAAAGGTGGGCATTTCTTTTTGGACTGAAAGCATCTTGGTAGATGGCATGAATATTCTTTGATTCTAAATACTTTTTTATTGATTGAATTGAAAGACTAGCATCACAGCAAAAAATAATTAAATTACCAAGTTTGTAGACAACGAGATCTTCAAACTTTTCTTTTATAAATTCACAACTATAATTTTCAATTAGATCAGGGTCAATTTCCACACTATAAAATGTAAAGTCACTTAAAAATTCTTTTGTAGTTAAGTAACCAAGACCGGTTCCAAAACCAACTTCAAATATATTAACTGGTGTGTCTTTGTTTTCAATTTCGCAACCTTTTATGTAGTGAATAATAGTTTCTTTTTTTGCTCCAGAGAGGGAGTGGCAAGCTTCATTATAAAGTTTAGAGTAAAGCGTAGTTGAGCCATCTTCAGTTGGAACTAATTCATAGTTTTTAAGCTTCATAAAAACGCTTTAATTTCATCTTTTAGCCATACAGGCTCATCTATAGGTATGTCATGACCTGCTGTTTGGTGAATAGCTATCGGTGCATTCCATCGTTTAGCAATATTTTGACTGCATTTATAACTAACCATGCGATCAGCTTTAGAAGTAATAATCTTTATAGGAATATTGGGTTTATTAATGGGAGGAGTAAAAGTTAGAGCTGCTTTAATTTGATTAATGGCACTTTGTTTGTGAACTGGTCTTTCTTTCTGGATTTTTACCCAATCACCCAAGATATTTTCATCATTGATATGATTGTTTGAAACCATATTTAAAATTAATCGTTCTCGCTTTTTTAAATCATCTGTTAAAAAACATTTGGCAACAGTTAGAACACTCTTTGGCTTTAACCGATGAAGTAGGGGGCTTATGCCTTTCAATGAAGAATTTATGAGAATAGCTTTTTTGAAATCGTTTGGATATTTTTTAAGCCAGCAAGTAGAGATCATACCCCCTAGAGAAATGGCCACAATAATATTTTCATCGCCTTTTTTTTCAAGAAATTGGCTTCTCATGCTCTCAACAATTTGTTCCATTTGATTAGGGCTAATATCATTGTATAACTCTCCTGTGCCAGGGATTTGCATAGTTTCAATATCATAATCAGGGATTGTTTTAACTATATCCAGAAAATTTCCCCAATGAGCTGTTTCTCTAATTAAACCTCTTAATAAAAATATTTTTTTACTCATTTTCTTTCCTTATTTGAGATGGGAGTTATATAATCTTAGCACAAGATTATATTGGGTAAATAATGGATGCAGCATTAATATTAAAAAAACAAAATGATAACTCTTTTACTAAGTTTTTAGAAGAGTCATGGCAAAGAACTGGGAACCCAGAAAAGCCGAGTATTCTTGTTTTAGGTTGTCACAACGGTTCATTTTCTTCTAGTCTCTCCGATTTTGGTTCAAGAATTGTAGGGCTGGATAAGGATCAAGATTCAATTAAAATAGCTAATCTCAATTATTCTCACGAGAATTTAAACTTTTTAACTTACAATATTTGCTCAGATGAAATTCTCTTTGAGGATAAATTCGATATAGTGCTAGATTACCATACGTCTCACTGTATAACGGATGCTAAAGACAGGCATTTGTATTTTAAATTTGTAAAAAACCATCTCAAATCAGAAGGTCTTTATATAAGTGAAACGATGTGCTTGCAAAAAAATATGGAACTTCCTTATGATTACTTTTTAATTGATAATATCCTTATTCATGAAAATGAAAACATTCGTTTTTTGGCCGAGAGCTTTTATTTAGAAAATGAATTGATCTCAAACGGACTGGGTATCTGTTATTTTTATCATCTTAGCAGTTTTCATTTTAATATATTTAAATTTGATGAAGTGGATATTGAAAAGACACCAAATTTGTTGCGCATTAATTGTAAGCTAAGATAAGATCTTACTATAACTCCTTAAAATCACAGTATCTCATTAGTTCAAAGTTTGTAATTCTTACTTAAAGCATTGTTATTTAAGTGTTTTCAGGTAACAATTATATAATTTTACTGGTGAATTATGAAAATTATATACCTATTGTTATTAGTATTTTTAATCCTTAACTTCGCAAGAGCTGAAGAGAAGATTGATTACTTTAGATACGAAGTTAAAAAGAAAGATACGGTTTCTGACTTACTTTATAGTTTGAAAATGAAACCTATTTATGGACCAGGAAATTATCTAGAAAGAACTTTGGTTAAAAATAACTTAAGTGAATCGAAGGCAAAAAATTTAGAAAAAGGTGACATTCTTTATATTCCTATTAGCCTACCTGCTAACGATCCAGCTAAAGGTGGCAATCTAGCTGCATTTTCACCTGTTACTGGTGAATCTAGCTCTATAAATGCTACTTCTATTATTCATCCTAAAAAGAAAGTTTTTCTGGAAAGAGATAAAGATGAATATGATATTAATGTTTCACTTACATACTTTAATCGCTCCACAAGAGTTTCTTGGCAAAAAGAAACATCAAATGACAGTAGTGTGACTTTCAATGAAAGTTCAAATTTGGCCACACGTTTACAAATTAATTCGAGAAAAGTTATTAATGCTTCAGGCTTAAAAATTAGGCCAAATTATGCTTTTGAATATACTCAGATTAAGCAAAGCGCTGAAGCAATTGAAGGAAATCTCGAATATAGACCAGGCTTTAAAGCAGATTTAGCTTTGGCCATAGAGAATTATAAGTCAGATATGATGATTAATCTCGCTTATCAGTATGAAGAAATGAATACAACAGATTCATTTAATGACACTGTTTTTGTGCGTAGAAATTACCTTAACTGGGCAGGTCTTAACTTAGCTATTAATGATAATTATTTTGAAAAGGATTTTGTCCATATTTTTAATGTCTATGCTTCACTTAAGACAAGATCAACGGCCGAAGATTTTGTACTGTCTAGTAATATAGATAAACTAATTGGTGGAAAGCTAGGTTATTCACTTATGACTTCTATTGGTGGCTTGAATATAGCAGCTAATTATCAGTTGTATCTTATGACAAATGATATAAACAATTACAATATAAGTTCTTTTGGATTAAGTCTGGGTAAGTGGTTTTAAATTAAGAGGCTAAATCAAGTAAGTTTTGATTTAGATTAGAGAGATCGCTCTTTTGTTTTTCCGAACACAGGATTTTTATAACTTGATTAAAGGGTATCTTTGTACAATTTGAAATTATCCTGGCTTTCTCTTTAATAATTTCAGAAACCTCGGAAGTATCGGTATTTATAATTTTTGAAATGTTTTTGCCAACTTGGTTTGACATCTATTTCCCTTAGCATTTACTTAGCTAATATTATTTATTTGTTATATTCATTATAAACTTTGTTTGATTTTTCCAAAATTTTTTGTTTAGTTTGTCCTAAGTAGCTGTAACCTCATACAGAATTATTATTTTTATGCGACAAAAATATTGGAATATATTGTTTAGCCTCTAAAAAAAGGCACCAATATTGTGCGCATATTCCTAATTCTAAAATAATTCTTTAATAATCAAGTAGTTATACGTATTATAAATAAATCCAATAAATTAAATTTCTTTTAGGGAAAAAATGAAAAAATTTATACTCCTCTTGCTCTTATCTTGCTCTACTCAAAATACACATAAGGATTATAATTACTTTTCTGTTTTACAAGGCCCCACATCAAGGACACAAACCAGTATTAGTGTTGTCTATCCAGCAAAATTAGAACCAAAAGTTGTCTTCACCAATTCAAAAGGGGTAATTTTAAAACCCAAAAAAATAGATACTCACACTAGAAAATGGTCTCCCTTTAAATTAGTTAATTACTTCTTCTCTGATCTAAAGCCTGGTGAAAAGTATAACGTTGATCTCAACTCATCTCTTGGATTTAAAGATAAAAGATTTTTTTCAACCTTAAAGGATCCTCAAAAATTTCTTGTTGCCTCATGCATGAGCGACACACATAACGATATTGGAGATATTATATGGAAAGATGCCTTTAAAATTGATCCCGATCTCTATTTCTTAATAGGGGATAATGTGTATGCTGATGTCTGGAGTGAGCTTTTCCTAGGTATTCCGACTGATCCAAGGCACTTATGGGATCGATATATTGATGCAAGAATTAAGTATAAACTCTATCAAAAAACAGACTTAAAGCCGATCTTTGCTCTTTGGGATGACCATGATTATGGAGATAATGATGGAAACAAAAATTATAAATATAAAAAAGAAGCTCACGCTATTTTCAATCAGTTCTTTGCTCGTTTTGAAACAGACTCCTATAAATTTGGACCTGGCGCAAGTTCAAGGCTTAGCCTTGAAAATCATAAATTTTATTTTCTGGATGGCCGGTATTTTAGAGATGAGAATAATGGACCTAACCACTTAGGCAAAACACAAAAGAAATGGTTATTCTCTGACTTAAAAAACTCTAACGCGACAAATATTCTTATTAAAGGTGATCAGTTTGTTGGAGGCAATCACTCAAAAGAGTCTGTTGAGGGAAATCATCCCAATGCCTTTAAGAAATTTATCGAAGAACTAAAAATCAATAAGATTAAAGTCAGCTTTATATCAGGCGATCGTCATTTTTATGAATTGATGGAAATTGAAAAAGAATTATTAGGATATAAGTCCTATGAATTTACCTCAAGTTCTATTCATGCCCGAGTATTTCCTGGCGCTCTTAATGATGAGAAGAATAAAAGAAGAATTTCTGGTGTAGATGGGACATATAACTACATGATATTAAAATTAAGTAATATTAATAAAAAAAACCTAGATATGGATGTTTATGGACTTAATAATAAGAAACTTGACTCAAAATCTTTTCAGTTACCTTAAAATGCCTTTAATTTAAGTAGAATTTTAATAATGATAAAAATCTTAGAATTGAGATAACTCCCAGAATTTACTTGATTTTACAAGATAAGTGTCTGTAAAATCTATATTAAAGTATAATTTAAAAGCTTAGAACATTTATTTATCAATATATGGAGTCCGGTTATGGAATGGAAAAAATTTCTCAAACAAACAGGTATGTCACTTGTAGAAGTAATGATATCCGCAGGTATTGCCGGTGCGCTTGCTTTAGCGATTACTAAAATAACTGAAAGTTCCAATAAGGCCATTAAAAGGTCACAAATCAAAGCGGAAGAAAATATTATTTATGAACGAACAGCTAATTCCCTAAGAGATCAACTTAACTGTACGATGTCTTTAACTGGTGTAGCTGCAACAGCACCGGCTTCGATGCCTATTGCAGGTGCTAGACCAGAAGGTTCTGTTGTTTTTGGAGCAGGAGTAACGCCACTTTCAGCGCTTTATTATTGTGCAAATTCTAGACTTAGAGATGTTAATCCACTTTCTGGACAACCAGGTGAAGCTCCAGTCTTTGAAAGAGAATGTGATGCTGCTGGTGTTCGTCTCCTTTATGATGCAGATAATGATTACGCGGAAAGAAAACTCGATGTTCGCTTTGATTTCGTCCCTGGTGCGAGTCAATCTGAAGGTATGATTAGAGTTACATTTACCCATATTAATTCAGCAGTCAGAGGTGTGTATGGATCTCAACAGATAATAAAAGATATTCCTCTATTACTTGAAGTCGATACGGGACCTGGAACAGGTAACACTGGTCAAATTATTAAATGTTTTAGTAATGAAACCAATATGGTCAACACGGCCGTTTCAAGAGCATGTCAGGGTAATAATGCAAGACTTGTCGGAAATCCAGCGAGTACAACTGATCCACTTCGATGTGTACATGAAGTCGATGATTCAGATGATTGTGCTCCCGATGAATTCATGAGTGGATACGCAATCGTGCCAAATGGTAATACTTCCCCTGGTGCACCAGACCCTCAGCCAGCAGGGGATCCAATTCATAATAGATTAGTTAAACTTTGTGTAAAGATAGCTGATAAATCAATTACTGGATGTGGACCTGGTCAGTATGTGTATCAACAAGTTGATACAACTGCAGGTGGTACAAATACTGGTTTAAGATGTCAGACTATTCCAAAATGTAGTTCAGGTAGACAGCTTACTAGAAATATGGAAACAAACTTACTTGAATGTGGGCCAGTCGTTGAATGTGCCGACGGTCAAGATGTAATCATGGGTGAAAACGGTCTTGTTTGTGGACAGTGCCCGGCTGGAACTGTTCAAGGTTATTCTTCAACAGGACGACCGTCATGTATTTCTTGTCCTTATGGACATATGCTAGTTTCGACTCCCGGCGGATTTAAATGTCGATCAGCTAGTTGTACAGATACTCGTTTAAACGGAACTATGGGGCAAGCCTATTTTAATGGATTCGATTCCAATGGTGATAAACAATGTAGACCTCTAGTTGATGACTCGGGTTCTAATTGTACTACTGGTGGTCAGTTAATAGTTACAGCCGCAGGTCAAGTACAATATAAATGCTGTACTCCAGATTGTCCGGCAGGGTATGCCGATGATACTTGTTCTGGAACTGACAAACCGGCTTCAAATGGCTGTGGTTTTTGTCCAGGTACAAAAAGTCCAAGTTGGACTATTCCAAATTCCAATTTCACAGAAACCTCCCAATGTCCTACTCCTGGAGATATGAGAACAAGAGAATGTTTGAATCCTGAATGTGGAAAATGTGATAATTTTTATATTCCTACAGGTTCGAAAATGAATACTGAAACAAAAATTATCTGCCCGATAGTTAAATCACAATTAATCACTGCTGTTGGTAATGGTTCCTGGACTGTACCAGCTACAATTAAAAACAATACCCTATCTGCATATTACGTTGGCGGCGGCGGCGGCGGCGGTGGTGGTGGTAGAAGC
>CAYGTU010000114.1:0-9956 GCA_964352945.1 uncultured Bacteriovoracaceae bacterium | reverse complement strand
AGATATTGGCGTTCCAACTATCGATTTTCCTCCAAGTGATCAAGATGGAAATAAATCAGATACTCAAAAAGAAAAAGTTGATGCTGATTCTATAGTAAAGAATTTTAGCGCAGGTGAAGGCGATCCAAGCCCAATTTAATGTGAATAAATTTAATAATAGTACTTATGAAATAATGGGGGTGATAAATATCACCCCCGATTCATTTTCAGATGGTGGAAAGTTTAATTCATTTCAAAAAATTCAAGCCTTTATTAACTCAAATAGACAAAGCGTTAGTATTTTTGATTTTGGTGCTGAATCCACAGCTCCTATGAATGCAAAAGTTGTGGCGGAACAAGAAATACAGAGATTTGAATTGCTTGTTAAAAACTTAGATTCTCTGCATTTAAAAAATCATACTCTTTCTATTGATACCTATAAACCTGAAGTGATTAAATTTTTATTACCGCATTTAAAAGATTATAGAGTTATTTGGAATGATGTTAGTGGTGTTGTTGATGATGAAACTTTAAAGATCGTAAACGACAATAATATACAATATGTTTTATCGCACACAAATATTCCGTCAAAATTTGATACGAGTGATCATATGAACTACATAGATAAAAGTGATATGGTTTCTTTTTTTAAAAATCTAGAAGAGAAATTATTAAAAAATATGAGCTATTTTTCTCTAGATAAACTTATATTGGACTGCTGTTTTGGTTTTTCTAAAACAAGAGAGCAAAATCTCTGGCTTTTAGAAAATTATAATATGCTAGATAGTAAAATTAAAAAAAGTACCAACTTAATTGGAATATCGAGAAAATCTTTTTTACGAGACCCCATAGAAAGTGATTTGAAAGACCACAAGGTTTTCGAATTAGTAAAAAAACGACAGTCTCAAATTTTAGGTACTATTTTATCCCAATCAGAAAATCAAAACTTTATCTTCAGAGTTCACGAACCAAGAGATATTGCAGATTTATAACATAGTGATAGAATATAGCTATGGATATTGGAATTGTTTCATCTACATTATTTACTAAGAATATAAAAACCTATGCCCAGTTTTTAAGTAATTTATTAGAGATTGAAGTTAAAGATAATTCTTTTTCATTCTCTGGAATGAACTTTTCAGTTATAGAAAATTCTAAATTTAAAATTAAAAAAGATAATTTTCCCACTATTTGTTTTGCCGTTAACAGCATGGAAGCTTTAAATGATTTCAAGGCTAAATATGAATTCTATATGTTTAGAGTTATGAACAAAGAAATTGATATTCCTATTACAAAAGATAGCAAGCAGTACTCTCTGAAGCTTGTTGATCCTGATGACAGAGTGCTTCAAATCACTTATACACCTGTAAGATTTTCCTAGTATTTTCTGACATTTGCGCGTCAATTTTCCGTAATTTCAATCACAAGACGCACCTCGTTTGAAAAAGTAAGAAACTGATAGATTATTTTTTAAAAAATCTATTAAACTAGAGATAGATAATTTTTATTAACACTAGAAAAAGGAATTTCTGTGAAAAGATTAGTAAGATCCACTTTGTTATTAGGCCTATGCCTTAGTTTTAATGCCCTAGCAGAAAATATCGATGTTATCTACGGTGACGATGATAGAGAAGATGTTTTTGCTTCAACCAGCTCACTTCATGTTGAATTATCAAAATCAACTGCAGCTATGATGCCTCACTCGGCAATCAGTGTTAACGCTAGAGGTGAAGTAAAGATCACTGCTGGATCATTAGCTTCAAGAGGTATTTGTAAATCAGAAAGATTTTCTAATCAGCCCTCAGCTGCTTACTGCTCTGGATTTCTAGTTGCTCCAAATAAATTAGTAACTGCTGGTCACTGTATCGAAAATGCAAATGACTGTAGCTCATACTCATGGGTATTTAACTATAAAATGGAAAATGATACAGAGTTAAATAAAGATATTAGATCTAGTGACGTTTTTAAATGTAAAAGAATTATTAGTAGAGCTTTGAATAGAGGCAATAGTAATGATTACGCTTTAATTGAGCTAGATAGAGTTGCTACAGACATAACTCCATTAAAAGTTAGAACAACTGGCTCAGTAAGTGTTAATGATAATTTAGTAGTTATAGGTCATCCATCAGGAATCCCTACAAAGATCTCTGCAGGTGCAAAAGTTTATCAAGTTAATAGCTCTGTATATTTCACAGCTAATCTAGATACTTACGGTGGAAACTCAGGTTCAGCAGTATTTAATGCTGATACAGGTGTTGTTGAAGGTATCTTAGTTAGAGGTAAAACAGATTACGTTTGGGATTCAGGAAAGCAATGTAGAGTTTCTAACTTACTTTCTGACTCGGCTGCAGGCGAAGAAGTTACTGCGATTACAGAAGTAAAGGGAATTTAGTAAATAGATTAATTGATCAAAAGACTCCGTAAATATTAAAGGTCAGCTTATGCTGGCCTTTTTCTATGCAAGACAATGTAAGTTGACATAAGTTCTCTAAAATTATGAAATTGTATTTAGTTTAAAGGAATATTAATTATCTTAGGGAGTAGAGATATGAAAAAAATTATTGGTCTATTGGCCATTCTAAGTACATTTGCCGTTTCGGCGTCTACAGTTGCAATTATTGATTCTGGTGTTGATGTTAAGCATGAAGGCTTAATTGAAAATATTTGGATGAATCAAAATGAAATTCCAGATAACAGTCGTGATGAAGATAAAAATGGTTATCAAGATGATGTTTATGGTTGGAACTTTGCTGGTCAAAATAATCAGGTAATTAATTATAATTATCTTGGAACATTTAATGATGATGTTTATCGTTTCTTTGCTATTCAAGCAAAGCAATTCAGAGGAACTATTACTAGAGCAGATCGTGATTGGGTAAATGAAAAAAGATCTGATCAAGAATTTATGACTAGTCTTCAAAAATTTGGAAATTTTGTTCATGGAACTCACGTAGCTGGTATTGCAGCTCAAGATGCTGAACTGACAAAAATTCTTTCAGTTAAATTAATACCAACTGAAGCAAAAGAGCAGTTATTGTATTTAGTTTCAACTTATGGAACCGAAGGTGAGGAAGGTGATGGTAGCTTTAAAGATAAATTAATTAGAACGGGATTATCAGCTCTAGCTTCAGCTCAGGCCGATATGCTAACAGATATTGGATTTTATATTGCTGGTCATAATGCTGATGTTGCCAATGGTTCATTTGGAACGGGTTATCCTCAAGCCGAAATGATTATAGGGATGCTTTATAAAGGTATCTTTAGAAAAGATCCAGCACCAGAGGATTTAGCAACCTATGCTAAGTTTTTTATTTCTGAAATGATTAAGTCTTGTGAATCGTTTGTTGCAGCATCTAATTCAACATTATTTGTATTTGCAGCTGGAAACGATGGTTTAAATAACGATGAATTTGGAACAAGTCCAGCAAATATCAAAAGAGATAATACAATTTCAGTAGCAGCTACTTTTGGTAGAAATAAAATTGCTGTATTTTCCAACTATGGTAAAAATCTTGTTGATATAGCAGCTCCTGGTGTAATTATTAGATCTGAAGTTCCAGGTAATGAATACTTAGAAGTAAGTGGTACAAGCCAGGCTTCTCCCTATATTGCTAATGTTGCTGCACGTGTAAAGGATGTTAATCCTAATTTAGCACCAGCTCATATTAAAGAAATTTTAATGGGCACAGTAGACAAGAAAGATTTTCTAGCTGAAAAAGTTAAATCTGGTGGAATTGTAAATTCATTACGTGCTGTTGTTGCCGCAAGATACTCTTTGAATTTAGATTTAAAAGAGGCAATAGAAGCAGCTAAGATTGATATAGCTGATATAAGTGAAAGCGAAGAAATGGAAAGCGCAAGTGAAGTTTATGTAGTACCTGTTATGCCACTTCCTTCATTAATTAAGTAAGTAATTATATTATAACTAAATAAAAAAAGGGACCCCATTAGGTCCCTTTTTTATTCTTCTATTATTTCTTTAATCTTAAAATCTTTTTCTAAGATAATAATTCTAGGGGATCCAGGTTTAAGTTCACTTGAATTTACTTTAATTGAATTATCTTGATTAATTGCTTCGTCGATCTCATATACTGAATTCTCTATATTTTTTCTATCAATCATAATTTTTATGGTCTGGTTAATATTTGGGTAAGCAACAGGAGCATCTGAACCAGACAGGAGAGTTGCACCTGATTCTTGTATAGATTTCCAGCGATAGCTCCCTTTTATTTGATCTAAATTTAATTTTTTATTAATCCACTTAGTATCTGTAAAGTAATGGAGTGGTTGTACGGAATAGATAAAATCTTTATTTCTTAGATTTTTAATATGCTGAGCATGCTCAACGCGGATACTAATTTTTTTATTAAATTTTTCATAAGTATCACATAAAAAATCATAGGACTTGTCACCAATTTGATGAATACTCATGGTGACTTTATTATCATAAGCCAGTTGCATCCATTTTATTAGTTCGGCTTCATCCATAAGAAGTTTGCCATTTTTACCGGATTGATAAGGCTCATTCATTGCTGCAGTTTCGGAGCCAAGAGCGCCATCAAGATAAATTTTAAAATTCATTTTATATTTTGAAGCGATATCCTTTTTTATAAAATTATTTACTTTAAGCTTTAATAATTTTTTTTCGATTAAGGATTCTATCGCCTTAACTTCAAGCTCTGGAACGTCCATATTATCTACGGAGAATATACCCTGAGCTATAAGAATATCTTGTGCCTTAAGTATATCTTCTTCAATTGACTCAATTGTATCGGCAGGAAAATGTTTAAACATTTTAAATGATTCGTTTTCTTTAACGATGCCATCTTTAGATTTAATGCCAGCAAAATCTAAGGCATTATTATTACAAATCATCATATGAAAACTTTCATGAATAACACATGCTTTTGAATCGGGATAAGATTGATTTAAAAATTTATTATCGCTTATTGATTCCAAATGCTGATTTGTCAGATTTACTTGTATAACCCAATCATTTTTTGGAGAAATATTCTTATTTGCTAAATTAAATGAGGGGAATTTATTATATTTTCCAAAAGCTCCTAAGTGTATATGAGAGTCTTTAAAACCCTCTATAACATAATTTCCGTTTAGATCTTTAAGCTTTGTTGATTTGCCTATGTACTTATAAACCTCAGTAGGAGGTATAATGTATTGAACCATCTTATCTGAATAGATAATTGAATTTAATTCTTTTTGCCCAGGTATTTTAGCATTATTTAAAACATATTTTGCTTCATGCATATCCATTCCTTTAAAGAGTAAAAGATTAGCGAGGCCAATTAAGGCAACAACTGAAATAAGAATAACTTGTAGAATTTTTTTCATATTAAAAGGGCCTTAAAAATAAGGCCCTAAGGTATCAGATTTGAATTATCTCATCAATTAATATTAAATTTTACCTGCAGCTAAATCTGCTTCATAAATTTTAAGCTCAGCTTTAAGCTTCTTACTTAACAGCACATTGGCCAGCAAGTTAGGAATGGCCAAGAGGCCAAATGTTGCATCAGATAGGTTTAGCACTACTTTTAATTCAAGCATCGATCCTATGACGATAAACACAATAAATAAATATCTATAGATAATTATAGCTTTTTCTCCGAATAAGAAAACTATTCCTTGCTCACCATAATATGACCAAGAAACAATGGTAGAAAAAGCAAATAAAATAACTATTAAAGTTACAGTCCACTGTCCCATTGTTCCATATAATGTTTCAAATGCTAATGAAGTCATATCTGATCCAGAAACACTGTTATTGGTCCAAACATTAGTTATAAGTAGAACAACAGCAGTCATTGTACAAACAACAATTGTATCAATAAATGGTCCTAGTAAACCAACGATACCTTCTTGTACTGGATTTGATTTTGCAGCCGAATGTGCCATTGCAGCTGAACCCATACCAGCTTCATTTGAAAATACAGCGCGGCGTACACCATTGATAACGACTTCTTTAAAAGCGATACCAGTAAAACCACCAATAGCAGCTGTACCTGTAAAAGCATCATGAATGATACTTGCAAATACACCAGGAACTTGTTCAATGTTAGCAATAATAATTCCTAAAGCTCCAACGACATAAAGCACAACCATGGCAGGAACTAACTTTCCAGCAATATTTCCAATTCTTTTAATTCCACCAATAAGAACCATCCCGGCTAAGATGGCAAAAAAGATACCAGAGACCCAATTTGGAATTCCGGTAGAAGTATTAATAATTGAACTCATTTGATTTGACTGAAACATATTACCAGCACCAAAAGAACTAAGCACAATAAATCCTGCATATGCATAGGCTAGCGGCATGTATTTTCCGCCTAATGCTCTTTTGATTGTATACATTGGTCCACCGTGAACCTCTTTACCTGTTTCATCTCTATAAATTAACGCTAATGAGATAGAGGTAAATTTTGTGGCCATCCCTAAAAACCCTGCGACCCACATCCAAAAAACAGCACCAGGTCCACCGGAAGCAATTGCAACGGCAACACCAGCAATATTTCCTAATCCTAGAGTAGCTGAAAGCGCAGCACAAAGTGCCTGAAAGTGATTGATTTCACCTTTGAGATTCGGATCATCATGTTTTCCCATAATGATATCAATAGAATGTTTAAAATGTCTTATTTGTGGAAATGCAAAGTATAAAGTAAATAACAATCCTGCACCAAAAAGTAAGAAGACCATAGGTAAACCCCATACCATTCCAACAAATTGACCAGAAATACTTTCAATAGTATCAATCATTTTAATCCCTTTTTATAATTTCTCTCAAAAATGATGCTACAGGCTTAAGAATAAATTGACAAATTTAATGGGGTAAAAAAAATAATAGTCTTACAAATTATTTTTTCTTGATTAGGGGCTCAAATTCAATAGGGCCTTTAATATAATCTTTTAAAAATGCGATAGCGTCATCCATATATATAGATCGCTTTGCGATATAAAGTATATTATTTACTTTTGCACTGTCCCAATTTTTAACTTTTAAAAAGTTTTCCTTTTCTAGAATGACATAATTGGCCACAGCATTTCCAGACGGATTCATTATTAAGATTTCAAGTCTATTGATTTCATCGTCATTAAATAATTCCGCCATGAAATTTTTGTTATCAAGAAATTTCATAATCCCAAGGAGAGCGACATTTGAAAGCGTGAACTTATCTCCAATTTGATAATTTCTTTTTGCTGCTAAACCAGGCATATAGAATCTACCATTTTGTTTTTTTACTATGCTCTCAATCAACTCAGCTTGCTCTTTTGTCATTTGAGGAACAGGTATACTTTCAAATAATTTAATCCCATCAATGGCCAGAATTAAAACGTTATTATTAACAAAAAAACCTTCAAGCATATTTCTTCCTGAAAGTAGATACTGACAATATTTAGATTCATCAGGTAAGAGACATTTATCTTTCTGCCAGATATTAATATCTTTTAGTGATAACTTGCTTTTAGCTTCAACTGGTTTTTCTTTAACTTTTTTCTTCTTTTTAGCCGCTTTGGCTGGATCGGGTTTTGCAACTTGTGCTACTGGAGCAACAACTTCATCTTTAGCGCTAAAATATTGAAAGGCAAAATAACTTGCTAGAGCGATACAGCCAATAACAATTAAAGGATTAACTGTTGGCTTATTACTTTTTGGCTTTTTTCTTTTGGCCCTATTAATATTAACTCTAGTTTTAGTAGCTGTTCCGGTACCAAGAGAATTTGCCCTTTTTTGTCTGCCTGTTACTTTTCTAGCTGTGTTGTTAGCAACTTTTTCTTTACCGGCTTTTTTGAAGAGTGATTTATTATCACTTCCATCATCTTCTAATATTGATATATTAACTAATTTTGCAAGTACAACAGGAAAGAAAGTATTAAAATCTGCAGGGACATTTGGTTCTAGTGCTTCTGCGTTGATAAAGGTTCCATTTTTAGATCCAAGGTCAGTAACCTGTAAATTACCAGCACCATCATCGATAATTTTTAAATGATTTCCAGAAATACCTGGAGTGTCTAAAACCAAAGTGTTCCCATCTCTTGATCCGATGGTCACTTCTAAGTCTGTACTTTGAAATACTTGCGTTTCTCCACTTACTTCATCAAAAATTTCAAGTTTCATATTTTATGCCTATTTGTACAAAAGTATATTTTCTCTTTGATCTAAATATTTCTCTCTGTTTATAAATTCTATCTCGGAGAGTTCTTCAAAACTACCATCTTTTAAATACCATTCATATAAACTTTCATTTCCATTGATAAGATGAATTGGCATTGTATCGTATTCATATTCATACGGTGGCTCTTTCCAAGTAAAACCTGAACCTGTTTCTTTTATTATTTCTTTAAGTAAGAATTGACACAAACGCCACGGTTTAAAAAGTTTTCTGTTGGTAACATGAATTTGATAGCCACCACATTTTGTTTGTTTATGTTTTTGAAAAGTAGGTTCAAATACAATTGGTCTTAGTATAAATCCCTCGAGATCAAATTCTTTGAATTTAGGTTTTAGTAGAGATAGAAAGCTGAAAGGTTCAATTTGAGGATGTCCAATTATTTCAAGAGGTCTAGATGTTCCTCTTCCTTCAGAAATATTTGTACCTTCATATAAAACAGAACCCACAAAGGTGTAAGCAGCTTCTATTGTAGGTAAATTGGGTGAAGGCATAACCCAAGGAAGTCCAGTATCTTCAAAACTCATATCTCTTGTATAGCCCTTTAATTTTACAATTTCTAAGGCACACTCTTTTTGATAATATTTATTTGCCAGTAAAGCAACTTCCCCAATCGTTAAGCCGTGACGAACGGGAATAGGGTGCAGACCTACAAAAGACGAATATTGAATATCTAATATATTTCCTTCAATAGTTTTTGCGTTAATAGGATTTGGGCGATCAAGAACAACAATTTTAATGTCTTTATTAGCGCACTTTTTCATAAGTAAAGTGAGGGTATAAATATAAGTATATATTCTTGTACCAACATCTTGCATGTCCACAAAGATATAATCTAAGCCTTCAAGCATTTCATCTGAGGGGATTCGAGTGTCAGAATAAAGACTATAAATTTTTCTTTGAAAATAGGGGTGAAAAAAATGTGTCGACTCAACCATATTATCTTGAACATCCCCCACAAAACCATGTTGAGGTGAAAATACTTTTACCAGTCTACTGCCAAAAATTTTAATCATCATTTCAAGACCGTGATCAAGATTTTTGGAGACTGATGCGCTATGGCACAGGTAACCAATGTTACCTTTGTAATTATTTGAAATATCTGTATTTAGAACATCAAGTCCCGAAGCTACTGTCATATTTTCCTTGTTATAGGAATTGTTAGTTTCAATTCATTTATTTTTCTTCTATACTAATTATCAATTGAAATGCACTGATTTTCAAGGAAAACACACACTTATAATTTGAAAGGAAGTTTTTATGCTGCAGTACTTAAATCTAGCCGAAAGAATCTTAAATGAAGGCACTTATAAAGAAGATAGAACAGGAACTGGAACTAAATCAGTTTTTGGTCATCAAATGCGATTTAATCTAAACGAAGGTTTCCCTTTAATCACTACAAAAAAATGTCATTTAAAATCTATTATCTACGAATTACTTTGGTTTTTAAGAGGTGATAGCAATATTAATTTTCTTAGAGAGCACAAAGTTAGAATTTGGGATGCTTGGGCCGATGATGAAGGAAATTTAGGTCCAGTTTATGGTGTTCAGTGGAGAAGTTGGCCAACTAAAGATGGCAAATCAATTGATCAAATTTCTAATGTAATTGAGCAGATAAAAAATAATCCTGATTCAAGAAGATTAATAGTAAATTCTTGGAACGTGGGTGAAATAGAAAATATGGCGCTACCTCCTTGTCATGCTTTTTTCCAGTTTTACGTTGCAGATGGAAAACTTAGTTGTCAGCTTTATCAAAGAAGTGCCGATGAAGGTATAGGAGTAAGTTATAATATTGTT
>CAYGTU010000113.1:1353-10013 GCA_964352945.1 uncultured Bacteriovoracaceae bacterium | reverse complement strand
AAAAAAAAGTTGCTAAGAAAGCTACTAAAAAAGTTTCTAAGAAAGCAGCAAAAAAAGTAGCGAAGAAAGCGACGAAAAAAGTTGCTAAGAAAGCGACTAAAAAAGTAGCTAAAAAAGCGACTAAAAAAGTAGCTAAGAAAGCAACTAAGAAAGCAGCTAAAAAAGTTGTTAAAGCAAAAGTTAAAAGAAAGCCAAATGCAGCTTTCATGAAAGCTCTTAAGCCTTCAACTGCTTTAGCAAACGTAATTGGAGCTAAAGATGTTCCAAGAACTGAAGCTGTTAAGAAAATTTGGGATTATATCAAGAAGCATAATCTTCAAAACCCAAAAAACAGAAGAAACATTCTTGCTGATGCAAAACTAAAAGTAGTTTTCGGTAAAAATGAAGTAACTATGTTTGAATTAGCTGGAATCTTAGGAAAGCACTTAAGTTAATTAGCTTAAATTTTTTACATATAAAAGGCCCTGACTTGTCAGGGCTTTTTTTTATCTTTTTTCATTATTGTGACTAAGATTTGCCCATGATATTCTAGCTGGATGAAGATAAATACACCTGAGAGAGTAAAGAATTTTGATAACCCTTCTGTATGGCTAGAATTCTCTCCACTTTCTCAAATGTGTGACAGTGTAAATTTAGGGCAGGGTTTTCCTGATTGGTCCCCCCCAAAATTTTTACAAGATTATGCTATCGATTCTGTACAAGGAAATTTAACTTCAAGGTACTCACGATCAGCAGGCCATCCCTTACTGGTTAATGAAATTGCCTCTCAATATTCGATGAAGCTAGGAAGAGACCTTGATCCTAACCAAGAGATCCTTGTTACTGTAGGTGCATCAGAGGCTTTATTTTTATCTATTATGAGCTTTCTTGGGCCAGATGATGAAGTAATAATTATTGAACCTGCTTTTGATATTTATTTAGGACAGTTGGAAATGGCCCAAGCAAATATAAAAACAGTGAAGTTACTTCAAGTTTCAAAAGATGGTCAAAAGACATTTGAACTCGATTATGATCAATTCAAAAAGACAATAAATTCAAAAACAAAAGCTTTAATTCTAAATAGTCCACATAATCCAACAGGAAAAGTTTTTTCTAAGGAAGAATTAATAAAGCTAGCAGAAATTTTAGAAGAGTACCCTGATTGCTTAGTAATAAGTGATGAAGTATATGAACACTTAACTTTTGATGATCATTCTCATACTCCAATTGCGAGTCTTTCAGGAATGTTTAACAGAACACTAAGCATTTACTCCTCAGGTAAAACATTTGCTACAACAGGGTGGAAAATTGGATGGATCATTGGCGATAAGAAGTTAATTAAAAGACTTCAAGTTTCACAACAATGGGTTTGTTTTTCTGTGGCAACACCACTTCAAGAGGCAATAGCTCATGGTCTTAAAAAAGCGATCGAACCATTCAATGGATTTGAAAGCTATTTTAAGTGGCTTCAAAATGAATATCGAATAAAAAAAGATCTACTGTTTAGTGGACTTAAAAAAGCAGGATTTAATCCTATCAAACCACAGGGTAGTTTTTTTATTCTTTGTGACATAAAAGATCACGAGTTTTCTTTTGATTCAAAAAAATACTTTAATGATTCTTCTTTGAGTATAGATAGAAATACCCTTGAATTGAGAGATTATAATTACTGTCGATACTTGAGTATAAATAAAAAGGTTACAGCTATTCCAACAAGTGCTTTTTATCTACCTGAGCATAAGAATCAAGCTCAGAACTTTTTACGCTTTGCTTTCTGTAAGGATAATCAAATACTTAATTTAGCGATAAAAAACTTAATGACGCAACGGTGAAATTAATAAAATAATTAAATTTTTATCAAATCAGTTAAATTTGATTTAGTATATTCTAGAACATTATGAAGCAGATAATTTATTTAGATAACATTAAAAAAGAAAAAGAATTTCTTATTTCCAGTTGGGAGTCAGCTCATAATGTAGAAGTATTAGATTGTATAAATGAAACAGATTTAAAGAGATTAATAGAAGCTGAAAGCAATATTGATAAAATAATTTTTATTAAAGATTATGAAATATGTAATCCAATCATTTCAACAATTAAAGAGTTAATCCCTTTAGTTCCAACATTGAATATTATAGCAACAAAGAAAAGTAGTAATTTACTTAAAATGCTTGAATCATTACAAATAAATCTATTAGTTATTAATAATCCATTTGATGATGTAGAAAAAAATAAAATTTTTGAAAAGTTGTCTATTAATCTGCAAAATGACTTTATTCATGAATATAAAAAAATACGTATAGAGAGTTTGTTTAAGTATCAAAAATCAATTACTGACATATATCTATTAGTGGGCACAGACAAATTTGTAAAAGTAATTAATACGGGTGATGAAAATGCCAGTGAAATTTTAAATAAATATAAAGATAAAAAAGTTAAATATTTATATGTTAAAAGAAATGATTTAGAGATATATCTAGAGAAATCTTCAGAGGCACTGCTAAGTGCTTATGCAAGCAAACCAACTAACCCTGAAAATCTTTTACAGTTACAGTTAATGTCCTTGGAAAATGCAAATGCTTCACTAACTGAGATAGGTATTTCACCAATCGTTATTGAACTGTCTAAAGTTACAATGAACACCGTGATGCAATCTATCCAGGACCAAGATGATCTGTGGAAAACATTTTTAAACACACTTAAGGACGGAAGTTTTATTGGAAGTCATAGTATAGGTATTTCAATTTTAAGTTGTGGGATTGCAGGAAAAATGAAATGGAAGAATGAATTTACCTCAAGGAAATTAGTAACCGCTTCACTTTTACATGATATTACATTATCAAGTGAGAAAATCGCACTTATTAATAATGAAGATGATGAGGAATTTAAATTACTCAATGAGGATGAAAAAAAAGAATTTTATACACATCCTCAAAAGTCTGCAGAGTTTTTAAAACGATTCCCAGGGATAGCTGCAAATGTTGACACAATTATTCTTGAACATCATGAACGTCCGGGAGGAAAAGGTTTTCCTCGTAAACTCGATAGTATTTCAATCTCTCCACTAGGAGCAGTATTGATCATTGCTGAGGATTTTTATCATAGAGCATACGCTGTTAATTTTGCAGCTGAAGCAAGAAGTAAAATCTTTGACGAAATGGAACCAATTTATAAATCAGGAAATTTTAAAGAACCATTCTACGGTTTAAAGAGTTTATTCGAATGAAATTTGCAATATTAGGTGGAACGCATGGGAATGAACCTGTGGGAATTAAAACAATTGAAGCAATATCTGGAGAGTATGAACATACCTATAAAATTTTTCTAGCCAATCCAAAAGCATATGAAATTCAAAAACGATTTGTTGATTCAGATCTAAATAGAAGTTTTGGAGTAAAAGGTGAATCTAAGGGGTATGAAAAAATACGATCTAGTGAACTTACAAATGAAATTCAGGGAAACTTTGATTTTATTTTAGATCTTCATACTACAACTTCAAATATGGGTTTAACCATAATTATAACTAGAACAGATGTGTATTCTCTAAAAGCAGCTTGTTATTTACAGTCAATTTTCCCTGAGATTAAATTAATTGTTTCTTCTCGTGCTGGAACAGAATGTCCCTATACAAGCGCTTTAGCTAATTCAGCACTTACAATTGAAGTTGGACCCGTTGCTAATAATGTGGTTAACGCTAACCTTGTAATGTCTTCATTAAATATGGTTAAAGCAGTTTTAAATTTTGATTTTGTAAAAGAATATGATTATTCCCAAATAGAATGTTTCCATACTAAAGGCATTATAAATTATCCTGAAAGTAGGGGGTGGATGGTTCATCCCAAAGTAGATGGAGCTGATTTTCTTGAATTAAAACCGGGAGATCCTTTATTTATAAACACCAATAATGAAATAAAAGTATATGAAGGTAGTGGTGTAATTCATCCACTTTTTATCAATGAAGCAGCCTACCAAAATGATCGGATTGCTATGGAATATTCGATTAAAACACAATTATCAGAAGCAATTTCTCTAACTTAGGGCTTATATCATTACTAAATAAGCAAAAGATTCCTTAAGGGAATTGATTATTATATTCCCCATTTTCTTTCCGAAAAGTTCATTATCGAGAGAGTAAAATAGGGGACACACATTGAAATTTTTATTAGTAATCGTAGTATGCTTAGCAACTACTGTGCAGAGTTTCGCCTGCATAGGTGGCAAGGGCTTTCTTCCTGAAAATGATCTTTATATCGGAGTAAATCAAGTCTTTGGGATACAAGGAATAAATCAATCTGAATTTAATGAAGTATTAGATAAAGTCTATGATGTCTATGCACCAGAAATTTCTCAAAAGGGTGGCAACTTAAAAATTCGTCGAATGTGGACGGATGGAACAGTGAATGCCATGGCCTATAGAGAAGGCAAAGATTATATCATAGAAATGTTTGGTGGATTAGCTCGTCATAGTTCAATTACAAAAGATGGTTTTGCACTAGTTGCATGTCATGAGATCGGTCACCATATCGGAGGAGCTCCTCATTATAGTGGATCAGGAAATACTTGGGCCAGTACAGAAGGGCAATCAGATTATTTTGCAACGATGAAATGTCTAAGAAAAGTTTTTGCTCAAGATAATAATGAACAAATTGTTAGTGATATGAAGGTTGATCCTACAGCAGAAAAAGAATGCGAAGAAAGACATTCAGTATCTAATGATCAAGCGATTTGTAAAAGAATTGCAATGGCAGGTTTTGCAAGTTCTTCTATGTTTGCAGTTATGCAAAATAGACCTTTGCCTGATTTTAATAACCCAGATCCAAGTAAAGTTAGTCAAACTTTTGAATCTCACCCACAATATCAATGTCGCCTAGATACATATTTTAATGGAGCAGTATGTGACATTGCTGAGGATGTAGATTTAGGACAAAGAGATCCGAATGAGGGAGCTTGTAATAGAGCTGAGAAGTATTCTTTTGGATTAAGACCACTTTGTTGGTTTAAGCCCAATGGAAGTGGCGGAGGAACTGATCCCGATCCAGACCCGGATCCAACTCCATCAGGTGTCGCAGCAACTCCTCACGTAAATGGGCAAACCAGTATTAGATCTAATAATCCAAATTCAATTATTAAATTACAAATTGATGTTAGTAGATTTGCTGGAGCTGCTGGTCTAGCATTTGAAGTAAGTAAACCAAACCAACAATTTTCAAACCCTAATGGTAGTGCACCTGATAGTCAAAATGGTTTATTCCTTGAAGTCTATCAATTAACGAGAGGTGTTTATAGCTTAAATCCTTCGAGGCAATTACCAACTTGGGGTGTTTATCAGATTAGAGTAATAGCACTTGATAAAAATAGAAAACCTGTTTCGAAAAACTCGAACTCATTTGTACTTAATTTACAACGTTAGAAAATACCGTTCTGTTTAACTTTTAAGATCATTTCATCAATTGATTTTCTTATTCCATCTTGATTAGGAGCTCCATACATTTCATATTGTTTGGGCTCCAGTATTTGATCAATATCTAAATTGATATCCTTGGTTTCAACACTTCCATTCTCATAGGAGAGTTTTTTTAATTTATATTGATATACTAATTCTAGATTTTTGTTATTTACTTTGATTAATAAGGAACATTTTTGAACTCCACCTAATTCTTTGGTATTAGGAGTTTGAATAGTTGCTTCAATATAATCTTTTTTATTTTTTAAACTTTTTACTTTAAAACGATAAAAATTTTCAAGAATTTCAAAGTAACTGCTAATAGTATCGATAGGAAGAATATTTAGTTGTAACTGAATCGAATTAGCTAAATTCTCTTTTGAGCCACAAATAATATATAAACTTGAGTTCTTTTGAGTGATTTCACAGTTTGTTTCAAGTTGAAATTCAAAATCTAATGAAGTTTCACTCGTCGGGTCTAAGTTAATTGTAGGATTATAATCAATTATGTTGATTATTTTGTATCCTTTATTATCCTTATTCTTAATTTTTTTGATATCACCAATAGCTAAAAATGCGTTAAAGTTTTGTAATGTTAATTTATCATTGATATGGTTTTTGACTTTGATATTTCCTTTGATTTTCTCACCTTGTTTCCAAGATTCACCCTCAATATGAAGGTTATATTCAAGTGGTTTATCAAACAAAACAGCTTTCATATTTAATTCATTCCTTTTTCTTCAAATGTCTGGTGTAGCGTATTTAGTCCTGCCCTTTTGCTATTACAAATTTCATTGCAAGTTTCAATTAGTGCTTTTGTTAAATCTTTTGCAATATTTGCTTCTTCATTTATTTTGAAATGTGCAGCATAAATCAATTGATCATAATCAACCATGATAGATAGATTTCTATCTAATCTTTTCTGATTTAATTCATTGAATTTATTTCTGCCAAGCCACAATAAACTTAAAGTAAAGTCAGATTGGGCATTCCACCAACCTTCAATATAGGGATGATAGACAGAATTTTTGTCTGTATCTTTTGCATTATTTGAGGACAAACCTTTAATGCTATCATAAACTTTTCTTCTATTTGAAATTCGTGCTGCAAAATAATCGGCCAAACCTTCGATGACAGGAACTGAATGTGTTGTTTTCAATGTATCTGAAAGAGCAATATGTGCATATTCATGGTAAATGATCTCTGGAACCATTGCAGAATCAACATAATAATATTTTTGAATAAACCAGTGATCTAAATGTTTAGAAAGTTCAATCATTCCAAACAAAACGGCAATAGTTCCAACTCTTTTTAAAATAGCATTTAAAAACCCTGATCCGTCAAACGTTGGAACAGCTAATAAACCCAAACCAGTATAGATGATTCCATTTTGAGTATTTGAAACAAGGGGATCTTTCACGATTTTTAAACTTTCATGAATTGGATTATTGCCTTTAGATTTATATAGCTCTCTTGAAAGTATTTTCTTCATTGGAGAAAACCATATTTCTTTTCCCCAAATATCTCTATTGGGAACAAAAACAGGTTCTTCACCTTCAGGGATTGTCCAAGCATTATTATAATTTTTCTCTTGATCTTCATTTTTAAAATGTCTTTGTTTCGAAAATGAGTTCAGTATATTTAATCTAATAACTATTTGCTTTTGATCTCTTACATATTTTGACTTAATTTCATTAACCCAAAAATCTCTTGCAACTGTTAGATGGTAATATACATTAGCTGCACGCATTTTTAGTATCTGATCATCAATATCAAAGCTTATGGCATCATTTTCAGTGCCTTTTACAAGTTTAAAATATTTACCTTCAAATGTATCATTACATTTTAGGTCAGTTAATACTCTATTAACCATTTTATAGTCATGTTTTTTATGTCGTTCTAATATCTCAAATTCTTTTGAGCAATATGAATCAGTAGCATAAGATACCCCTGCAAATAAGAGTAAAACACTAATCAATAATCGATGCGGGGTTATCATTATCAGATCCTTTTAAATTTCTATTAGATATTAATCCTTGTACAATAGTCAGAGCAATAGCTGCTGTAGCATTCCATGGAGGTGGAATATAAAAAGTTGCAAATCCAGTTACTGTAAAAATAAAAGACATAACTTTTTCAAAACGAGTCTCATTCGGATTCCATAAATCATCATACATTAATACGTGTTCAATATCTTCAAATGAGATATATCCTGTTTCAAAGGCAGCGAGTACAACATCGTCATATGTTAAATTCCTACCTGTAAAAGTATCCATCATTTGTAATGTCGTCATATCTCTACGAAGTAGTTTTCTTGCCAGATTATATTGCTCTTGAGTTGTGAGTTCTATTTTTTCGACATAGTTTTTTCTGCTTCCATCTGGTTGTAAAACACTAAAGTCTTGGCTTATCACTGGATTACCTGAAACAGTATCTGGATCAGTTCCCATTCGCTGAGAAGCTTTTTGTAAGATTTGTGAAATCATGACAATTTGAGTAGCATTATATTTTCTAAATAATAATCTTCTACGTGTAAGTTTTTTGAGTCTCTTTACTCTTTCCATTGTGTATTGATCTTCGTTGGAGATATCCTGAATATCGTAGGTGTAATTTAATGGAACCATTTGGTTTTTTGCATTAAAAATTATTTCTAAATATTCTTGAAGCCAAATATCACGATTAAGGTATTTTGATTTAGATTGTAAATAATTGAGCTTGTTATATGTTTTTGTTGTAATGATATTTTCTTGAAGAGCAATCTTTATTAGTTTTTTTAGGCTTCTTTTTTTTCCAAGTTTTCCCTTCGAATTTTTAATATCTTTTGAGAGACTATAAAATTCATTAAATACACAGCTTTCACTTCCATCTGGCCAAGTTTTAAAAGAAGAAAATAATTCATCAATATTATTATTCTCTAATAATTTATCTTTTTTTGTTACACTAAATGTTGGCTTCTTACTTTTCTGTCTGTTAATTTTTTGTATATTATGAAAGTCTTTATTTAAATCGCTAAATATTGTATAGAATATATCGTCAATTTTATTTTCAACTCTCATGAGTTTTAAATATTCTTCTATACTTTTTTCATCATGCTTAAAGTTTAAAATTGTTAAATTAGATATTAGAATTTCCGGTAATTTTAATTCACATTTTAATTCTGATTTTTGATTAACATAATCTAAAATTAGGTTGATTTTATGTAAAGATAAAGAGTGTGCAATAGATTGCATTTTGTTAA
>CAYGTU010000113.1:0-1343 GCA_964352945.1 uncultured Bacteriovoracaceae bacterium | reverse complement strand
GATTAACATAATCTAAAATGGAATTAAAAATTACTTTTTTTATTTCATTATTGATTTCTGGAGAAGTATATAGTTCTTTGATTTTTTGAATTTCTTTTTTACTTAATTCAGTTGAAATTGGCTCTTTATCATTTTGAAGTTTTTCGATATCTTCAATACTATAATCAGCAAATACAGATGTTGAGAATAGCGAAATTAATAATATTAATGCTATTAAACGATTTATCATTTCTTCCTTTTACCCATTTTAATTTGATAAACTTATACCAACACAATGCATTAAAGATAAGTCAAGAATACAAATACTATAAATTTTTCATGTCACATTGATCTTCTATGTAAACATTACAGTAAAATAATACATTGTGACTAAATAACTGAAATTGTTAAGTTAAAGATTTATATATATATTACAATTTTGGTCAAATAATACTATGCGTTCATTTTTATTTTTGCTATAAAATCACCCAAATCTATTAACTATACTTACCTGTAAGGGGCGTAAGTTTTTACCACGGAGCTTAATGTGCCATTAAAAATCACAAGTAAATTGATTAGTTTTCTAATCACAATGTCTCTTTTTTCAAATACTGTTTTAGCCGGTAATTTTACTGGTGGGAAAAGTAGTTTTGTTAATTCTAACTCTGAACAAGTTCAATATGTATTTGATGAATTTCAATATTACATGGACGGATGGGATGGAAAAGATCTTTCATATAAAGTTGATACAGAACAACGATTAAGAGAAGGTTTAGAAGATTTAATCAACAGTGGTGTAAACGCAACAGAAATACAAGATGAAATGGAGCAAAGAATTCTTACTCCAATGAAAAGGTTAGAGTATAGAAAATTACTCGCTTCACTAAATCAACAAAATTTATCTGATGAAGAGATAGCTGTTCAAGCAATTCAGTTTATGAATGTAACTTCTAATCAAACTGGAGCTGCATTTAGTTCAAAAGCAAATGTTAATTGGAAAAAAATTGCAATAATAGTAGGTGCTGCAATAGTAGCAACAGTTACAATTTTAATGATCCTTGAATTAAGAAAACTTAAAAGAGGTGATTATAATGGAAAAGATGGTGCAACAGGTTCAACTGGTAATAGTGGATCAAATGGTGTGAATGGACTTCAAGGTCCTCCAGGTCCACAAGGCCCTCAAGGTGTAAAAGGTGATAAAGGAGATAAGGGAGACAAAGGTGATACAGGAGCTCCAGGTCCTCAAGGTGTAAAAGGTGACAAGGGTGATAAAGGAGACAAAGGTGACAAAGGAGACAAAGGATCGCAAGGAGCTCAAGGTGAAAAAGGTGACACTGGTGATACTGGCGCGGCGGGACCTCCCG
>CAYGTU010000112.1:0-10038 GCA_964352945.1 uncultured Bacteriovoracaceae bacterium | reverse complement strand
GGTTCCGCAGCAGGATCCGACATTGATGTTTTCCAATGCGGGGATGAATCAATTTAAAAGTTATTTTTTAGGAAAAGAAGAGCCTCCCACTAAAAGAGCGGTGACTTCTCAAAAATGTATCCGCGTGGGCGGAAAACATAATGACCTTGAAAATGTGGGTCATACAACAAGGCACCTTACTTTTTTTGAAATGCTTGGAAACTTTTCTTTTGGTGATTACTTTAAAAAAGAAGCAATTGCATTTGCTTGGGAATTTCTAACTGTTGAGCTTAAAATACCAAAGGACAAATTATATATCACTGTTCACGATTCTGACCAAGAAGCAGCAGATATTTGGCATAAAGAAATTGGGATTTCAGAAGACAGAATTTTCTATATGGGTGACAAAGATAATTTTTGGGAAATGGGAGATGTGGGACCTTGTGGTCCATGTACAGAAATTTTTTACGATCATGGTGAAGCCTATTCAGATGGAGCAGACACATCAAAATGTTTGTTAGCTGATGAGGGTAGATATGTTGAAATTTGGAATTTAGTTTTCATGCAATTTGAAAAGTATAGAGAAGGTGACGAAATTAAACGAAGAAGTCTACCAAAGCCTTCGGTTGACACAGGTGCAGGACTAGAAAGAATTGCAGCCGCTGTTCAAGGAAAATACTGGAATTATGATAGTGATATTTTTGCTCCCATATTTTCTGCCATCGAAAAATTAAGTGGAAAAAAATACAGTGATACTAAATACACTTCTTCTATGAGAGTTATTGCAGATCATATAAGAGCTTCTGTTATGCTAATTACAGATGGGGCCATTCCAGGAAATGAGGGTAGAGGCTATGTCTTAAGATCGATTATAAGGAGAGCTGTTAGACATCTAAGTGAACTAGGTTTAAAAGATTCAAGTTTTCACAAACTTGTTGATTCTGTTTTCATTTCTTTGGGTGAAGAATATCCAGAGAATGCTCGAAATCGTGACCTTCCTGTAAAATTACTCGAAATTGAAGAAAGAAAATTCAGAGAAACACTTGAACAAGGTTTAAAGCTGCTTGATCAAGAAATTAAAAAATCAAAATTAAAAGAAGGCGCTACTCTTTCGGGGGATATTGCTTTTAAATTATTTGATACTTATGGTTTCCCTGTTGATATGACTCAAACAATTTTAAAAGAAAGAAAAATTAATGTTGATATGAAAGTTTATGAAGAGTGCATGGAAAAACAAAAAGCACAGTCTAAAAAGTCTTCGAACTTTTCAATTAATGAAAATCAAATTGAGAAATTTTATAAGATTAAAGAAAAATTTGGTGCAACTACATTTCTAGGCTATGAATCTGAGAAAGCTAAAGCTAAGCTTTTAGCTTTAGAAACAATTGATGATAATATTATTGCCGTTTTTGATAAGACTCCATTTTATGGTGAGTCAGGAGGTCAAGCTGGTGACATTGGAACAATTGATTCTAAAAATAAAGTTTTAACAACGCAAAAGCCAGTGGATGATTTAGTCGTTCATTATCTAGATTCATCAACAGGCTTGGAACTTGGAAAAACTTATGAACTCGCTGTAGATCATAATACAAGATCCTTAATAAAGAGAAACCATTCAGCTACTCACTTACTTCAAGCGGCTCTTATAGAAGTCCTAGGAAGTCACGTTAAGCAAGCTGGATCTTTAAACACTGAAGAAAAATTAAGATTTGATTTTACTCATCCTGAAGGTTTAACTACAGAACAAATTAAAAAAGTAGAAACTATTGTTAATAATGCTATTACAAAATCTTTAGATGTTAGTTCTACAATTATGAATAAAGAGCAAGCTCAAAAGAAAGGCGCAATGGCCCTATTCGGAGAAAAATACGGTGATGCTGTTAGAGTAATCGAAATGGGTTCATTCTCAATTGAATTATGTGGTGGAACTCACGTTATAAACTCTTCAGAAATTGGTCAATTTAAAATCCTTACAGAGCAATCTCTTTCAAGTGGTGTAAGAAGGATTGAAGCTGTAACAAGTGAAACTGCATTTAATTACATGAATCAAAGAGATAGTGAATTAAGTTCTATCGAGCAGATGTTCTCAGCAAAGGGAAATCTTCTAAATGAAAAACTTAACCAGTTAATGAAAGATATAAAAGATAAAAATAAAGAGATCAAACAACTTAAACAAGAGCTACAAGAAAATAATATGGGTGATATTTTTTCAGGTGGGGTTGATTTAGGAAATGGTCATACGTTAACTATTGCACCTGTTGAAACTTCAAACATTGGTGAACTAAGAGGATTGTCAGATAAATTTATTGATAAAAACCCAAAGGGGATTTTGCTTCTTTATAATACTGATTCTGATAAACTCACTTATTTAATGAGAACAAACAAGAGTAATAGTAGTATAAAATTGAACAATATATTGAACAATGCACTACCTTTAATTAATGGTAGAGGCGGTGGTAGACCTGATATGGTTCAAGGGTCGGGAGAGAGTGCCAACGTTGAAAAGTTTATCAACACTATTCAATCGGGGCTCACGACATGAACAAAATTTTAATTCTCCTTTCCGCTTTATTAGTTTTATCTTGTACCAAAAAAGAAAAAACACCAAATCAATTGAATGTTTCTGTTTCAGATTCAATCTCAACATTAGATCCTGCAAGTTCTTACGATACAATATCGGCTAAAGTTATTTATCAGGCATACGAACAACTTTATGAGTACGAATATCTTAAAAGACCCTACACCCTTCGCCCATTACTCGCTGAAAACATGCCTAGAATTAGCGAAGATAAATTAACCTACACCATCGATATTAAAAAAGGTGTCTTCTATCAAGATCACGGATTTTTAAAAGGTAAAAAAAGAGAATTAATTTCAGAAGATTTTATAACTCAAATTAAAAGAATGGCATTCAAAGGAACTAGAAGTCCTGGTTGGTGGTTATTTGAAAATAAAATCATTGGGCTTGATGAGTTCAGAGAAAAAGCTGGAACCGATTTAGAAAAACTTTACAGTTTAAATGTTAAAGGTCTTGTTGCGACTGACAAATATACGCTAAAAATTCAACTTACTAAACCATTTCCTCAATTTTTATACGCACTTTCAATGAGCTTTGCTTCACCACTACCGATGGAAGCTGTAAAATATTTTAAAAACGACTTAACAAACGATATTGTGGCCACCGGTCCTTACATACTTACTGAATGGCAAAAAAATCTTAATTTAACTTTAACTAAAAATCCAAACTACAGAGAAGAATTCTATCCTGCTGTTGGTGATAGACTCTCTATAAAAGAGAATCTCCTTGAAGATAAAGATAAAAAAATTCCATTTATTGATAGTATCAAAATACAGATTTTAAAAGAATCACAAACAGCTTGGTTAAATTTTATGGCGGGTAAACTAGACATACTTGGCTTGCCTAAAGATAATTTCGATCAAGCAATAACTCCCATGAGCACACTAACTGATGAGATGAAATCAAAAGGGATTGTTTTAAGTAAAGTTTCATCTCTAACATTTTGGTATATCTCTTTTAACATGAGGGATTCAATCTTTGCAAAAAATAAAAACTTAAGACTGGCAATTGCCCATGCAATTGATACTCCTAAATTAATCTTAACATTTACTAACAACAGAGGCTTGATTGCTAATTCGATCTATCCACCTGGTATTTTTGGATATAATCCTTCTGTTAAACTTCCCTATTATTATGATGTAGCTAAGGCAAAAAAATATTTAGCTGATGCGGGATACCCTAATGGAAAAAATCTACCCGTTATTGATTTTGATGTCCGTGGTGCGAGCACTCGAAACAGACAAATGGCTGATTTTTACAGACAGGAGCTTGCAAAAATAGGAATAAAAATTAATGTTATCACTAATACCTTTCCTGGTTTCTTAAAAAAACAAGCCAGTGGCAAGTTAACTCTGTGGCAAGGTGGTTGGGCCATGGATTACCCAGACTCAGAAAATATTCTTCAACTATTATCAGAAAAGAATTTACCACCAGGACCAAATGCTTCTTCTTATTCGAATCCTAAATTTCAAAAATTATTTGAGAAAGTAATTTACATGGAAGATGGTGCGGAAAAAGAAAGTCTTCTTAGAGAAATTGATGATTTAATAAATAACGATGTTCCATGGGCAATGCAATATTATGCAAGAGACTATGTTCTGCGCTATAACAGAGTAAAGAACTATAGAACTAGTGATATCATCTATAATAATTTTAAGTATTTAAGATTAGAGTCACCGGCAAAATAGTCCACACAATAAGATATGCTTAATTAAAAGCGCTATTTGATCGATTAGTATACGAGTACATTGATGTGCCTGCAACACGGATGTAAATATGAAACTAATTGGACTTTTCTTTATTCTTTTAACCCTAAGCCTACCTATTCAGGCTAAAGATTATCAAATTTTTGGAGTTGATCAGGATATTTCAATGGGATTTGAAAAAGAAATTCTAGCGAAAAACTACTATGTAAATATCGGATCAAACCAAGGTATAGCAAAAGGTAGTGTTCTAGAGGTATTTAGAAATATTAATAGATACAACCCTTATGAGAACAAAAAACGCGCAAATTTTCATGTGAAAATTGGTGAAATTCAAATTGTTCACACAGAAGGTGACATTGCTATAGCAACTTTAAAGGAACTTAAAACTGCTGAAGCTGATCTTTCTGTTGAAGTAGATGGATTAATGATTGGCGATCAAGTAATGATTAAAATAAAAAATTAATCTTTTTCAACTTTAATAGCTCAGCATGCATTTTATCTTGAACAATATTCTCTACTCTTAAATCTAAAAGATAAACCTGACTTTTTTGTATTTCTTGTTCACTTTTTACAACTATTTTTCTAATTAGGTTCCCATCATAGATACCATTGAAATGAAATACTGATTCAAATTTTGACGATTTAATACAATAACTTATAAGGTATACTCTTTTCATCAATAATTAATATGCAAATTGGGGTTAATTTATTCCATCTTAACATATTAATATTATTGAAATAAAACTTTTCACCGATACATAATTTACAAGTATGAAAAAATATAATGAAACTATTGGATCAATGTTTATAAAACGTGTGAATATTTCACCTAACAGAAATGCTATTGGGTGGATTGATCATGGCCAGCTTAAATTTTACAACTTCAGTGATTATAAAAACATTGTTTCCAATGCAGCTTGCGGCATTCATTTTACAACGGAGCAAGATTGGAAAGTTGCAATTTGGGCCAATACTTCAAAAGAATGGCATTTGCTTGATTTAGCCTGCCTTACAACAGCAAGAGTTGTAGTGCCTATTTATCCCAATTTATCTATTGAGGAAATTACTTATATTTTAAAACAAGCTGAAGTTCAGTGTATTTATATTGATTCAAGGGAACAACTCCTTAAACTTATAAAAATTAAAGATCAAATTCCAAATCTAAAACAGATAATTTATTCATTTGATTTAAAAGGTGACGATTTAAACTTTAACTATATTTCATATAATGAATTGTTGGAAATTGGTGCTAAATCTCAGAAAAAGAATTCCGGAATTTTCACAAAAGTTATTGAAGCCGTTAGTCCCGATGCCATTGCTACGATTATCTATACTTCAGGGACCACTGGTATACCAAAAGGCGCTGTAATAAAACAAAAAGCAATATATCATATGCTCCACAATATTAGTGCCTCTACCAACGGTACCTTTTCACAAAGAGATCGCTCTCTGATCTTCCTTCCACTATCTCACGTTTTTGGAAGGACAGATTCATTTCTTGCTATAAATTTTGGTTTAACAATGTTTTTCTTTCAAAGTATTGAAGAAGCTTTTGCAAACATACAACTTGTTAAGCCAACAATATTCCTGACGGTACCCAGAGTTCTTGAAAAAATTAAAGAGAAATTTGATCTTATCTTAAGTACTAAGAGTAATTTCACGAAAAAAATCTACAGCTTTTCTAAAAGAAGAGGTGATGAGTATTTTGAGGATTTAACTAAGAAAAAAAATATATCAATATTTGAAAAAATTGAAAGAGAGTTTTACTACAAAACAATTTTTAAACACGTTAAAGATTATCTCGGTGGAAACCTTAGGTTTATTGTTAGTGGAGGAGCCTCTCTTCGATCAGATTTATATAATTTTTTTAGAGATGCTAATATTACTGTTTTAGAAGGGTATGGTTTAACGGAAACAATAGCTCCCTGTACTATCAATCCTATCAATAAACAAATTATTGGATCTGTTGGAAGGCCAGTTGGTGATGTGGAGCTTTCTTTTGGCGAAGACTCTGAGATATATATTAAAAGTAAGGCCATGTTTTCAGGTTATTACAAAGATAAAGAATCTACTGATAAGGCTTTTGTTAATGGGTGGTTTAAAACTGGGGATATTGGAATTATCTTAGAAGATAATTTTTTGAAAATAACTGATCGAAAAAGAGATATCATTGTAACTTCTTCTGGAAAAAATATTGCTCCTCAAAAAATAGAAGGAATGTTAAATGAAAATAATATCTTCTCAAATTCAGTCGTTATAGGTAATGATCGAAACTATTTATGTGCACTTCTTTTTATTGATAGAGAATATATCTTAGCTAATAAAGAAAAATTCGGAATCACTGAAAGTCCAAGCCATGATGAATTAAGTAAAAATAAAAACATGCTAACGCATGCAGCCAAAGCAATCGAAAATGTAAACAACGAGTTGGCCAGATTTGAGCAAATAAAAAAATATAAAATTATGCCGTTTCAGCTTGGTATCCATAACTACCTAACTCCATCTCTAAAAATAAAGAAAAAAGTACTAATAGCGGACTACAAGGAATTAATCAATACAATGTATTGAGCATCTTTGACATATTCAAGCAAAAAATCTATAAAGTATTTTAACTAAAATTTGAAATCCAAGGATTAAAAATGGCAAGAGTTACCATCGAAGACTGTTTAGAAAAAGTTGAAAATCGCTATGAATTAGTGCACTTAACAGCTAAAAGAGTTAAGCAATTAAGAGATGGTGATGAACCTACTGTTAGAAGTAAAAACAAAGAAGTTGTTACTGCTTTAAGAGAAATTGCTGCTGGAAAAATCAGACACGCTCTTATTAGTGAATACGATTCAGACGAATTCTAAAAAATTTTTTTTGCTCTATTTTGATAAGGCAATCTTCATAACTTCATTGAAATGTTTTACTGGAAAAAATTTCATTCCAGCTCTATGTCTTTCCGGAACATCTTTTAAATCTTTCTTATTACTGAAAGGTAAAATGATTTGATTGATACCGGCTCTCTTTGCAGCAAGAACTTTTTCCTTAATGCCACCAACTGGTAATACTTTACCTGTTAAACTTAACTCACCTGTCATAGCAATTTTATTTTTAACTTTTTTATTTTTTGCAAGACTATAGAGTGCTAGCGCCATTGTTATACCTGCACTTGGTCCATCTTTTGGAGTAGCTCCTGCTGGTAAGTGAAGGTGAACCTCCCTATTCGATAAAAAGTCTTCAGCTTCTGCACTTGTTCTTCCACTTTCTTCTGATTTTGAGTTTTTCCCTTTAGACTTACTTTTCTTTTCAACTTCAATTTCTTGTTCTAACAAGCTTTTTACATAGCTATAAGCAATATTAGCACTTTCGTTCATTACATTACCCATTTGTCCTGTAAGCTTATATCCTTTTCCTTTTAGAGGAAGAGTTTCAATAAAAAGAATATCTCCACCAAAGGCTGTCCAAGCTAAACCAGTTACAACACCTGGAGGTAATGAATTTTCTGCTTTATCACTACTAAATCTAATTGGTCCTAATAATAACTCTAAGTCATTTGGTCCTGGTGCAAATTTTTTGCTCTTGCCTTTTTTACTAACACTTTCTAGTGCAGCTTTACGACATAGCTTTGCAATCATTTGCTCCATTACTCTTACACCCGGCTCTCTTGCATAATCACTAATTAATCTTTTTAAAGTTGTCATTCCTAGAACGAAATTTTTTCCATTAAGACCATGCTTTGAAAGTTGTTTTGGAATAACCCACTTTTTAGCAATTGAGAGCTTTTCTTCTAATGTATATCCGCTTAATTCAATAAGCTCCATTCTATCAAGTAAGGCTTCAGGTATCTCTCCAACATAATTTGCTGTCGCAATAAATAAAACTTTAGATAAATCAAAAGGTATATCCATATAGTTATCAATAAACGAAGAATTTTGTTCTGGATCAAGTGCTTCTAATAAAGCGGATGCTGGATCACCTTGATAAGACTTACCTATTTTATCAATCTCATCTAACATTATGACAGGATTATTTACTTCAACTCTCTTAAGAGCCTGAATAAATTTACCTGGCATTGCTCCAACATAAGTTCTTCTATGTCCTTTTATTTCTGCTTCATCCCTCATACCTCCAACAGAAAATCTATAAAATTTTCTACCTAGAGCCTGAGCAATGCTATGACCTAAAGAAGTTTTCCCAACTCCTGGAGGGCCTGCTAAACATAAAATTGTTCCATCATATTCTGGCTTTAATTTTTTTACTGCTAAGAACTCTAGAATCCTTTCCTTTGCTTTTTCTAAACCAAAATGATCTCTTTCTAAAATCTTTTCTGCTTCAAATATATCAACAGCATCTTCACTTTTCTTATCCCATGGTAAATCGATCATCCAATTAAGGTATGTTCTAGAGACATTGTATTCTGGAGAAGAATCTGAAATGGTTTCTAATCTTTTAAGCTCTTCGTCAGCTGCTTTTGCTGCGTCTTCTGGCAAATTTAATTCTTGAAGAGCATCTGCAATTCTTTTAACTTCTCTTGATTTATCATCTTCATCCATTCCAAGTTCGGATCGAATAACTTTTAATTGTTCTCTTAAAAAATATTCTCTTTGATATTTGTTAACCTTATCATTAACCTCGTCAGAGATTTTCTTTTGAATGTCTGCAACATCTTTTTCTCTTTTTAAATACACTAATAGCTTAGCAAATCTTTTCTTTACCACTAATGTTTCTAAGAAATCTTGGGCTTCAGGAACATCTAAAGATAGTGCAAATGCTACTAAATCAGCAAGAGATCCTGGAGATGGTGAATTTAGCATCGCTAGCTTCATCTCTTCATTAAAATAAGGATTGATCTCACTTAGTTTTTTTACTTGATTGATAATTGATCTTGTATAAGCATCAAGCTCTTCATCACTAGCAGTATCATCTTCAAACACATGAATTTTAGCTAATAAAAGTGGCGCTTCTTGTACATATTTTTCAACTCTGTATCTTTTTAATCCATGAACTAATAAGTTTACAGAGCCATCTGGTAGTCTTAATTTTTTTACAACTTTACATAATACTCCAACTCTATAAATATCAGAACCTTTAACATCTGAAAGAAGTGCTTCAGTTTCATCTTCATATTCATTTAAACCAAAATCTTCATCCCCTTCTTCTCCAACGTAAGCAGAAGGAGCTAATCCATCTTCTTTGAATTTAACTAAATTCAAAGCGATATATCTATTCTTGTTTAAGTATTCGTCAAATTCTTTAATAAACTTATCTTCACTTAAAATTATAGGCGCTATCATACCTGGAAAGATTGGGCTGTTTACAATGGGAACTATTATTGATTCTTTTGGAAATTGTTCTGCTGGAGATGAATCATCATTAATTTTTGTTTTTGAAGACATTGCGTACCTTAGGTTATTTTTTGATATCAATTACAAGACGACTAGGCTTTGTAAGGTAAAATACATCGAAATTATAATTCTTGTCTAAATTAAACTCTACACTCAATTTATTAGTATCTAACTGATATACATCAATACTAGATATGAACTTTGTCTTTGTACTCATTTTCTGATTATTTTTCAAAGTTGTGTTAAATAAATCTATATATAATTTTTTCTTAACTTGAGAAATTAATCCGTAAACTCTCGGTGGATTTTCTGAATCAAAATCCAAAACAATTCTCTCGTAACCACTTGCTGTGTTATACCTATTTCTAATTCCAGTAAGAGAAACTTTTTCAACATTTGAATTTAAATAAATAATACCTTTATCGAGATAAACATTTCTTTTTTT
>CAYGTU010000111.1:0-10100 GCA_964352945.1 uncultured Bacteriovoracaceae bacterium | reverse complement strand
AACCGCGCACCTATTAAAACTAAAAATAAATTCACCCAATTTCTGAAGAAAACTGAAATTAAGAAATAATTTGGAAGCTGATCGAGCATTTTATCTGCCATTTTTTCTGGATCAGATAAAAGAGCTAAAATTTCAACTGTTTGCTCATTTCCGCTTGCCTGAATTTCTTTTCGCTTTTCTTCAATTTGAACAGCACTTGCTTTAAACTCAGCAATGATTGAATCTCTAATTGATATGTTTGATGCTTTGATAACTGCAAAACCTATCGAACTACTAAGTACAATAAAAAGTAGACCCAATTTAAATAAACCTTTCATTGGATCAATATTTCTCATAACTATTTCAGCAACAATCATCGCAAAAATAACGTTAATGAAATAAAAATAACCCATTGATGGTTCAGTTAAAAAGAATTTTGCAAGAACCAAAGAAACTAATAATCCTAAAATGCTAACTCCATATCCTTTACCTCGACCGTAAACAATTGCAGCAAGTGCAATTGGAAACGGAGCAAATACAGACATGACAACACTAACGAATAAAACAGCTGAAGCTGCTCCAAGCATTAATAATCTGCCGTACCCTAATTGCTCTTCTGGAGTTTGAATTGTAGCTATCATTTAAATCCTATTACTTTGCAACTCTGTTTGAAATATAAGAAATCATTCCCATATTTCTACCACGCTTAATAGCTGTCGTTGCTAATCTTTGGTATCTTGGTCTTAGACCAGTTACTCTAGCTGGAGAAATTTTTCCAAATTCATTTACTAACCATGAGTAAGTTTCTGGATATTTCCAATCTGGAGAAGTTTTCTTTGCAGAAAAATAACAAGATCTTCTTTTTGCAAACATCTTCTTATCTTTTGCAGTTTCACCATCACCACTGTCATCAGTCATTTTATGAGATGGATTGTTGTGTGCTTTAAGAATTTCTTCTTTTTTAGCATCAGGTCCTAAAAGAACGAAAATAGATTTTAGAATTTCTTCTGAAATACCATACTTTCTTTCAATTTCTTTGTTTACTTCATTTGAACCTTGGTAAATGAAGTATTGGTAGTTACCTTGTGAAGTTCCGTTAGCAGTCTGTTGAGCAAAATATTTTACTCCCCAACTTTCTTCAACTAAGATTTCACCACCGAATTGTTTAACAGTTTCTGTAACTAATGCTTTTGCTTTAGCAACTTCTGTTTCTGATAGATCTGTGCGCAGAACTAGCGCTGTTTCATAGATCATACATTTCTCCTGGATAAAAAGTTAATAATTTTTAGCCCTTTCTCATGTAAGGAAGAAAGAACGAGTTTTATAAATTTACGCTTATAAAGCTCCTTAAACTACCAAAGGGAGCGCTGCTATGTAAAGGAAAATGCCCACGTAATATCAAATACTTGCGGGTGCCATGCCCTCCGCCCGCGTTATTTGACTGCAAAAAATAACGCGGGCGGAGGGCATGGCACCAAAAAAGTTTTGCCCTTAAGTTATCAATATGGTCAAATATTTCTACGAATTCATACACAAGGATGGTTAAAATGAAGAAAATGCTAATGCTATTGTTAGCTGTGTCCTCTTTTGCAATGGCTGCAAAAACTGAGGTTCAAGCAGTTCCCGGCGAATTTATTATCAGATTTAAATCTTACGAACACGCAAAACAATTTTATCAAAAATCAGGCGTTAGAGATATCGGCCGTCACGAATGGTTAGGAGTAAGATTTGCTCCAATTGGTTTCATGAAAGTTTCAACTCAGACTGATTACAACAAAGCTGTTTCTTTACTTGGTAATAGTTCTGAGATTGCTTATGTAGAACCAAATTTTATTTATACAATTCCTGCTCATGTTGATTATAATGACCAACAATTTAATAGAAGATTCACTAATCCTACAGATGAATTTTTTGATAAATTATGGGGAATCTATAATCAAGAAAATGCGGGTATAGATGTTAACGCTCTTGAAGCATGGAAACTTACTATGGGTAGTGAGAAAATTAAGATTGCTGTAATTGATACAGGAGTTGATTACACTCACCCAGATCTAAAAGATAATATGTGGAAAAACGAAAAAGAAATTCCAGATAATGGAATTGATGACGATGGTAATGGTTATGTAGACGATATCTATGGATATGACTTTGCTAATACTGATTCAGATCCTATTGATGATCATTCACATGGAACTCATTGTGCTGGAACAATTGGCGGCGTTCATAATAAAATTGGTGTCGCTGGAGTTATGAGAGACGTTTCAATTATGGCAATTAAGTTTTTAACTGCAGGTGGTTCAGGGTCTTCAAAAGGTGCAATCCAATCAATTGATTATGCTACAAAAATGGGAGCTCATGTAATGAGTAACTCTTGGGGTGGTGGAGGAAAATCTACTGCTATGCTTGAGGCAATTGAAGCTGCAAATAAGCAAGGGATTATTTTTGTTGCTGCTGCTGGAAACAGTAAAACAGACAACGATTCTAAACCCCATTATCCATCAAATTATGAAAGCTCAAATGTTATTTCTGTTGCTGCTATAGATATAGCAGGAAAACCAGCAAGTTTTACTAATTATGGAAAAACGACAGTTCACGTAGCTGCTCCAGGGGTAAATATTTTATCGACTGTAACTAAGGGTGGATATAAATCATACTCAGGTACTTCGATGGCAACTCCTCACGTTTCAGGTGTTGTTGGTTTAATTCTTTCAGCAAGAGGACTAAGAGCCGCTCCATCTATGAAAGAGCTATTAATTGAAACTTCAAAGAAAGGTGATGCTGTAAAAGATATTACTGTTTCTGGTGGTATAGTTGATGCTGCTGCTGCAATTAAAGGACAGAAATCAATTCCTTTTCCTTACAGATAAATTCTAATACATATTAATAAAAAAAAGGGAGCGAAAGCTCCCTTTTTTTATACAAATATTTCAAACTGTTCTATATGATAATTATTTTCGGCCCTAATTCTTAAAACTTTAGAAAACATTTCTTCGACAATTTCTATAATTCCAAGATCATCACTTGTTAAATGAGCCGCTACTTCTGGGTGAGCAAAAACAGAAATTTTACTGCTCGTTGATTTCTTAGCATGCTTATAGATATCACGAATTACTTCATAACAAACTGTCTCTACTGACTTTACTCTACCAATACCTTCACAGTAAGGACAAGGATCACACATAACACGAGTCAAGGTATCTCGTGTTCTTTTTCTCGTCATTTCTACTAATCCAAGACCTGAAATCGGAAGAACATTAGTTTTTGATCTATCTTTTTTAAGTTGTTCAAGTAGAGAACTATAAACTTGTTCACGGTGTTCTAATTTTTCCATATCAATAAAATCAATAATAATTATTCCACCACAATTTCTGACTCTTAGTTGGTAACAAATTTCTTTAACGGCCTCTAGGTTTGTTCTTAAAATTGTTTCTTCTAGAGTTTTTTTACCTACGTATTTTCCCGTATTAACATCTATAGAAACTAACGCTTCTGTTTGATCAATATTAATTGAACCACCTGATCTCATAAAGACTTGATTGCTTAAGGCCCTTTCAAGTTCCATATCAATTCCAAAGTGTTCAAAAATGGGAAGCTCTCCATCATAAAGTTTAATTTTACTTTTAAGAGAAGGTACAAACTTCATAGCAAATTTTTCAACTTGCTTCTGACTTGATTTTGAGTCTGCTATGACATTAGTTACATCTTCATCAGTTATATCTCTTAATGCTCTTTGGATAAAAGAAAGGTCTTGATGAAGCATATAAGGTGCTTTTTCTTTAGATTTTTTCTTTTCAACTTCCTTCCAAATCTTGACCAACATATTGTAGTCATTCTTTAGAGTTTTATACGATTGCCCTTCAGCCACTGTTCGTGCGATTACCCCACGACCTTCAGGCCTAATTGAATCCAGGATTTCAGAGAGTCGAACTCTTTCTTCTTCACTTTCAATTCTTCTAGATACACCTGTATGTTCAATAAAAGGCATAAAGACAATATGTCTTCCAGCTAAGGTCACATGACGAGTAATTCTTGGACCTTTTGTTGAAATAGGTTCCTTAGAAACTTGTACAACGATCTCATCGCCTTCTTTTATAATGTCTTGAATTTTTACATCTGGTTTAAATTTTAAATCAACTGCTTCACTTAAGCTGGATAGTTCATCTGGAATAATTTCTCCAATTTTTTCTCTCTGAGCTTCTGCATCGGCTTCTGCCGATCTTTGGGCCATTTCCCTTTGCTCTTCAAGAGTGGGAATGTAGGCATCATCAACATAAAGAAATGCTGCTCTTTCATAACCTATATCTACAAACGCCGATTGCATTCCGGGTAATACCCTTAACACTTTACCTTGGTAGATATTTCCAACTTTGGGCTCATTCAAAACTGACGGACTAGAACGATCGATTAAGAAATCGAGAATCTCTCCATTTTCAATTAAGGCAACCCGTGATTCATTAATCGTTTGATTAATGATGAGATCCTTAGACATAATAAAACCTTATAAACTTTTAAAATTAAATCTCTGTTAGTTTACAAGGTTTTGAATGAAAGTTAAATAAAAAGACCAGCGATGCAAGCAGTCATGAAACAAGCCAGAGTTCCACCTATTAAGGATTTAACCCCTAAGTTGGCAAGATCTTGTCTTCTATTTGGGGCAAGTGTTCCAATTCCACCAATTTGAATTGCAATTGAAGAAATATTCGCAAAACCGCACAGTGCATAAGTTGAAATGATAGTTGCACGAGGTGATAATACCGAAATTAAATCTTTTAAATTTAAATAAGCTACAAATTCATTAAGAACAATTTTTTTACCTAAAAGTATTCCAACGTTATAACAATCAGCAGTTGGTACACCCATTAAAAAAGCAAATGGATAAAATAAATATCCCATAATTAATTCAAGTGATAGTTCAGGTTTGCCAAAAAGTCCGCCTACCCAACCCATCATTCCATTGGCAAGTGCTACTAAGGCAATAAAAGCTAAAAGCATGGCCCCAACATTCACAGCTAGTTTTAGTCCTTCAGCTGCTCCCATAGAAGCTGCGTCTACTAAATTCGCCGAAGTACTTGGTAGTTCAATATCACATGAGCCAGCGGTTGGAGATTTCTCCACTTCTGGTACTAAAAGTTTTGCGCAAACAAGTGCAGCCGGTGCTGACATAACAGAAGCTGCAAGTAAGTGACCGGCATCAATACCAAATCCAACATAAGCGGCTAAAACTCCGCCCGCAACTGTGGCCATACCACCAGTCATCAATGCCATTAGCTCAGATCGAGTCATAGTTTCAATATAGGGTTTAATAACTAAAGGTGCTTCTGTTTGTCCCACAAAAATATTGGCAGCAGCAGAAAGTGATTCAGAACCACTTGTACCTAAAATTTTCATCATAAATTTTGCAGAAAACTTAACAATCTTTTGCATGATTCCTAAATGATATAAAATACTCATTAAAGAGCTCATGAAAATAATTGTCGGAAGAACTAAAACAGCAAAGATAAATCCATTCTTTCCTACATTTGTTAAGTCGCCAAAAATAAAAGCAGAACCTTCTGAAGTATAAGCTAAGATATTATTGAAAACGTTTTTAGCTCCATCGAAAACAGCTCGACCAAAACTAGTCTTTAAAATGATTAAGCCAAAAACAATTTGAAGGATAATTCCTGAAATAACTGTTTTCCATTTAATGTCTTTTTTTGAAGTACTTAAAGCGTAAGCAATAGAGATGAATACTATTAGCCCAATGAGTGAAATTAATCTTTCCATGTTATGTTATCCCTTATGTCTCTCAAAATTTGAATTAAAAATTAAAACTAAAGTTAACTTGTCTTAATTCTTTTTGATTAATCCTGTAACTTTCCTGACTTTCATAGTGCCAAGAAATTCTTTCACTCGAAGTGAAATGCTTACTAGGCATTTTTCTATATAGTTCTTCTTCCTCTTCTTCACCAGTAAGAAAATCTTTACTCTTATCTGCTTGAAAATAAGCAACAATTCCTACGCCGAGAATTACACCAATAGCAGCTCCCATGTAGAGATTGTCATAGTGTTCGTGAGGTTCTTCTTCAAATGAAAGTGTTGAGAGACCTAAGATGAAGCCGAATGCAGCACAACCTACAACAGTCCATACATGTTCATCCATACCAGCGGTAAGTTCATCACTACCATCTCCACCAGCAGGAGGAGTTTGAGCATATGCACTAGATAGCGCAGTGAATAACAAAGTGAAAATTAAAAAAACTTTAAAATACTTTTTCATGTCCTCACCAAAACCGTGGGTGTTTACAATAGGTTCACAATAAGAATATGATAAAACACCTATTTTAACAAATATTTGAGTAATTTAAGAGCATAATTATGATGAATTTTTCGCCCTATGGCATAATTGAAAAAAAGAAAAATAAGAAAAGACTGTCTAAAGAAGAGATCGACTGGTTTATAAATGGTTTAGTTAATGGAACTGTTAAAGATTACCAAATGTCAGCCCTTTTAATGGCCATTGCTATTAATGGGATGAACGATGAAGAAACTGCTTATCTTACAGATACAATGCTCCATTCTGGCGAGTCATTTACTTTCAAAGAAAAAAATGTGGTTGATAAACACTCAACTGGCGGAATTGGAGATAAAACTTCTTTTATACTTGCACCAATAGCTGCAGCTTGTGGAATTAAAGTTCCGATGATTGCTGGCCGTGGTTTAGGTTTTACAGGTGGTACGGTAGATAAGATTGAATCTATAAAAGGTTTTAATCCTGAAATCTCATCAGAAGAATTTAAAAAACTTTTAAATAAGAATAATATCGTAATGATGGGTCAAACAGATAAAATTGCACCTGCTGATAAGATCATTTATTCACTCAGAGATGTTACTGCAACAATAGATTCTATTCCTTTAATAACAGCTTCAATTATGAGCAAAAAATTAGCAGAAGGCACAAATGGCCTTGTCATGGATATTAAAGTTGGTTCGGGTGCATTTTTAACTAAAATCTCTGATGCAAGAAAATTAGCCAAATCAATAAACTCTACGGCTAAAAGATTTAATCGAAAATCTGTTGCCCTCTTAACTAATATGGATCAACCACTTGGTAATATGGTGGGGAATTCTCTTGAGATTATTGAAAGTATAGAAACACTAAAAGGAAAAGGTCCAAAAGATCTAACTGATATTTCTATAGCATTAGCCGCTAATATGATTCTAATCGGCGGAAAAGCTAAAAACTATAAAGAAGCAGAGAAAAAAGCGATCGCTTCTATAAAAAATGGAAAAGCCCTTGCCGTATTTAAAACAATGATAAAAGCTCAAGGTGGAGATGACTCTGTTGTTGAAAATTATGACAAGCTTCCAGTAGCAAAAGTAAAAACTCAAGTTCTTTCAAATAAAAATGGTTACATTAAATCTTTTCTAAACCGAGACATTGGTATGATGTGTACTGAGCTTGGTGGTGGAAGAAAAGTAAGACAAGATAAAATTGATTTTGGTGTAGGATTTGATTTTCATAAAAAGATCGGAGATAAAGTCGCTAAAGGCGAGGCTATTTTAACGATTTATCACAATCAAGATCAAATAAATAAAGTAGCGCAAGTTCACGAAGAATTTATAAAAAACATTATAAAGATAAGCAGTACAAAAGTACTTAAACCCAAACTTATTTTTGAAAAAATTAGCAAGTAGGACAAATGGAAGTAGTCAAAGAGTTAAATGAAGCTGTTGCATTTATAAAATCTAAAAAAATAAAGATTCCAAAAACTGCTATTGTTCTTGGTTCTGGTTTAGGCTACTTTGCAGATAATCTTAAAAATTCAACAATAATAAATTATAGTGAAATACCATATTTTACCAAAACAACAGTTCCTGGTCATAAGGGAAGAATGGTTATTGGTGAAAGTAACGGTTATCCTATTATAGCTATGCAGGGAAGATTTCATCTTTATGAAGGACATCATGTTTCGCGTGTTGTTCTCCCTGTTAGATTACTTGCACGTCTAGGTGTTGAGAATATTATCTTAACAAATGCTGCTGGTGGAATTAGTGCTCATTTAAAACCTGGCGACCTAGCCGTTGTGACAGATCAAATAAACCTTACAGGTGATAATCCTCTTGTGGGAGAAAATATTGAAGAATTTGGTCCACGTTTTCCAGATATGAGTAATGCTTTTAACGAAGATATTAACAAGTGCATAATGAAAGCAGCTGAAGAATTAAATCTACCTATAACGTCAGGTATTTATATTGCAGTCAAAGGCCCTTGCTATGAAACACCTGCAGAAATCCAAATGTATAAACATTGCGGAGCTGACCTAGTGGGAATGAGCACAGTACATGAAGTAATCGCTCTTAATCATATGGGAGTAAAAGTATCATGTATTTCATGTGTGACTAATTTGGCCTCTGGTCTATCAGGCAAAAAACTTGATCACGAAGAGGTAAAAGAAGTAGCCAATATGGTGACTGAAAAATTTTCTGCTATACTTAGTAAGACAATAGAACTTTTAGGAAAATAAATAATGTCTACAAGTGAACTTAGAAAACTTGCTCACAACGCTACAAAAAACTGCCATGCGCCCTATTCAAATGCCTTAATTGGTTCTGCTGTAAAAACTGAATCGGGAAAAGTCTATGCTGGATGTAATATCGAAAATTCAAGTTTTGGTGGAACAGTTTGTGCTGAAAGAGTTGCAATCTGGAAAGCAATAAGTGAAGGCGAAAAAAAAATAACAGAAATTTATGTTTATAGTAAAGATGGATGGCCTCCATGTGGATTATGTACTCAAGTCTTAGCAGAGTTTCGTACTGATAATTTAAAAATTATTATTGGAAATGAAGCTGGTGATGAAAAAGAAATCAGTTTTAAAGAATATTTTCCTCATGGTTTTACACCAGAAATATACCATAGAAGTAAATAAGTAGCTGGGGGCGAATGCTCCAAGGATAGAAATGACAATTGCCAATGAATTAATTGATAACCTCACGTTTTGTATTATTGACCTTGAAACTACTGGTGGAAATCACGAGAATGATAAAATCATAGAAATTGGCCTTGTAAAAGTTGTTAATTGCCAGCCAACTGAAGAATCTACCTTCTTAATAAATCCAGAGATACAAATTCCTGATTTCATTCAAAAGCTAACAAGCATTAGCCAAGAAGAAATTAAAGATGCTCCCACTATTGAAGAGATGATAGATCAAATTGTCGACTTTATAGGGGACTCTATCATTGTCGCTCATAATATCTCCTTTGATGTTCCTTTTTTAAACTCAGTTTTAAAAAGATTAAATAAACCTCTATTAGAAAATAAACTTATCTGTACAAATGTAATGACTAAATATTTAATGCCTGAAATTATGAATTCTAATTTAAATTACCTTTCAAATATTTTTGGTATTGGCCATGAGAATGCTCACAGAGCTATTGAAGATGCCAGAGCAACTGCTGAGCTTTTGATAAAATACTTAAATGTGTTTAAAGAAAAAAATATACGAAAGGTTAATCAGCTCTATTACCCTCGAAATAAATTTGAACTTGATAGAACCCACTTTGAAAAAGGTGAATCATTAGAAACTATAATTGAGACAGTTAAAAATTGTGTTGCTCCTATCATTATTTACATTAAAGGTGAGAATGGACTTTTACTTTCAGTTATTCCATTAAAAAACCCCAAAGAAGAAGTTAGTATTTTTAAGACCATTGCACTTAAGTCTAAATGGGAGATGATTAGTATTCGACTGGCGGGACCTATGCTTGAAGGAGCCTTACAATTAAATCTTCATTACAGTAAACTTCCCGAGGCAAATAGAGAGGAAATCTTAAATTATTTAAATGAGAGATACAACGTAGATCCAGTAAAGCATAATATCAATACACTTTTACAATATGATCTTATGATTTCCCAACACCTGATAAAAGATCAACTAACTCTTTATAACTTTTTTAATTTTAATCATAAGAGTAAATTGATTTTTAAATATCCAAATCAAAAGAAAAAAATTAATCAACAAGTTAAAAATCAAATTGCACGTTTTGAGGGAAGTCAAAAAGGAAGAAAAAAAATTCAATTAACCAAAGAAGTCATTCCTTTAATCGCTTGTATACTTGAAGATGCAAGACAGTCTGGAGA
>CAYGTU010000110.1:0-10118 GCA_964352945.1 uncultured Bacteriovoracaceae bacterium | reverse complement strand
CCCCCCCCCCAATCACCATCAGTAAAGCTCACAGACACACTACATCCCAGCCTACCTTGGGTTTATCAATAATTTTTTTTATACATTGAAAAAGGCCATCATAATCGAAATTTGTGAAGATGAGTCCTGTTTTGTTATTATGAACTAATTCACCACTTCCACCTAATCCTGTGGAAATAACAGGGATTTTATATTGAAAAGCTTCTGCTATCACTCTGCCAAATGGTTCTTCTTTAATTGAACTATGTATTAAAATGTCTATGTTCGTAAACGCTTCTTTAGAGGGAACAAGACCCTTAAAAGTAATTAAATTTGATTTAGATAATTGTTTAAGTTCTTCTTTGTATTCATGGTCACGGTTAAGTGTTTTATATATTGCATCACCATAAATTAACACATTTTCTATTCCTAATTCTTTAAGCTCTTTTTCATACATATTAACCATTGATATTACTTGATGAATGCCTTTCCAAGGAGTGAACATCGCTACAATACCAATATTTTTTATTTTAGTGTCTCTTGATATTGAGTTAGTTGCTCCTACTGGATTATAAATTACATCAATTGGTAAAGTGTCGGAAACTTTCTTCATTGCAGAAGCAACGGAATGAGAATTTGCAATAAATTGTATATTCAATCTCTTAAAGAAGAAACTCAATATCTTTAAATGTTTCGATGGATAATCCCTTAAATGCCAAATAATTTTCTTTTTAAATCTTTTTAAATATAAAATTACTACAAATGGGTATGCGACCTTGTTTCCATTAAGCCAAACAACATCATACGCATTAATTTTAAGGAAAAAAATATTTTTAAACAAAAAAAAGAGTGAGAAGAATGCACTAAACATCCCTCTAAAGGAGTTTCTAGAAATATTATAATAACTTTTAGGTAATTTAAATTCTATAATTTGTTTAAATCTAATTTTCTCTTCAATATAATCTCTTATAGGAGGAATCTCCTCTGACAGTTTAGGAATAAAAAAATCAAATTCTGAATCATTGACTAATGTTGACTGTAATAAGACACTTCTCTCCGCCCCTCCAACTTCACTGGTATTCAAAATTACTGCAATTTTTTTCAAAGCATCACCTCGAATAATTTCTTATAAAGTCCTAAATTATGTGAGCCATGTGTATGATTAAAACAATTATTTGCAATTATCTCGTAGTTTTCAATTAATTTCACAGGATCTATTTTTTCATTTAATACCCAACCTGTAGCACCATCATGAACAGATTCACTTAACCCACCATTTCCAGAAACAATGCTGGGGGTTCCATATTTACCCGCTTCAAGTATAGTTAGACCGAATCCCTCAAAAAAACCTTTATCTTCATGATTAAGACTAAGTAAAAGATTATAATGTGATCTCTTATAAATTTCTTCTCTTTCTAAATCAGATAAATTTTTATAATTATTTATTTGTATCTCTTGAGATTTGATATCTCTTTGTGTTGTTATATTTAAAATAATTTTCTGATCAATTTTTTTAGATAATAATTCACAGTATCTGATACATCCATCTATATTTTTATGTGGGACGTCTCTAGCAATACAAACAAATTCTAAAATATCATCGATCGGTGTAATATTCTTTTCTTCAGCGTTGATCTCAATACAATTATGAAAGACTAGATCTTTAGCATAATTTACTTTATACCCCAAAGATTGGAGTATTGAATATGTATAGTTAGAAATGAAGATATTTCTGTAATTCTTTTCAAAGCTTTTTAAATAAGCACTTTTAAGTACTCTCTTTACTATTCTCTTCCAGAATACTGGTGAGTAAAACAATATTTCGGAACCATGGAAAAAGTTTATCTGTTTTTCGAAATTTATCATTTTTGAAACCATTGGATTTATATTAACCACATATCCTGTTTCATCCAATTTTATTTTTTTTATATCTAATAGTTTTTTCCAATGAAATATTTCAACTTGATAACCCATTGAATTCAATACTTTTTCAACATTAACTGAAAAGGTGCTAAGTCCACCCAATTGAGGGGGATAATCTGAAGTTGTTAAAATTATTTTTTTTTCTTTCACTGTTATCCAGTTTTAATTATTTAGTAATTAATTATAGCATTTAAAATTTTTTTTGGTTAGAACCTGACTCTTAAGATAGGTTTTAGGCAGCCTTTTTATCATCTTTATCAATATCTTCATTATTCTTAGAATCAATTAACTCAATTTGGAACTTTTCTATGGCGGAAGTATTGATAACGTTAATTTCTTTAGTTTTAACAGAGCGAAACATATTAAATAAGGATATATTTTTATTAGTCTCATTTTTAATCCAAAATTCTTTACCTACTGAGAAAAAGCATAATAAATAAATGACCGCTCCAGTAAAAAATGACAAGAGGGGACTAAATGGTGAAAGTAAAAACATAACGCCACAGATTGAAAAATGACCTAATGAGTATAAGGTGGCTGTTTTTGTTGCTCCTAAATTATACATATCCCTAAAAATATAATGAACATGATGCCTATCTCCAATAAAGGGAGATTTCCTATTGTACATTCTTCTCAAAAAGCTCACTCCGACTTCAACCATTGGCAAGTGAAGTGGCAAAAAAGCTAAGCAGATTGAATTAGTAAAATCATAAAAACTCTTTTCAGTGTTCATACCGTTAAATGTAAGCGTTGCTAAAAATAAATAGCTCGCTCCGATGGTTATCCCGCCTATTTCTCCAAGCTGAATCCGTGAAGGCTCTTTGTTAAAAAGATAAAACACCATCATAGGGATTGAAAACACAATACTCATAACAGGAAGAGTTGGAATATTAAACCAAATTCCCATCGCAAAAAAGAGTGCATAGGTAGTTAAGGAAAGTTTAATCGTAAGGGTATCGATACCATCCAATAAATTAACACCGTTAATTACGCCCATTCCCCAGAAGAAAAATAAAGCAAAATAAAACACAGAGATATTAGATTGAATTGTTAGACTCGCAATTAATGCAAAAATAAGACAAGACGTCGCTTGACCTAAAAGTTTAACACTTGCCCTTAGTTCAAATCTGTCATCGAGATAACCGACAATCGATAAAATGACGTGTGAAGTAAGCCACGCTCCTAATAACATTCTCTCATTAGGCGATCCTCTATATTGAGACATCAAAACTAAAGCTGCAAAAAAAGACACAACAGAAAAAACGGAACCACCTAAAAGAACAGCTCCGTTACTAGATTTTACAGCAGATATATGGAGATATTTCTTAAGTTTAGAATTTTTTGCATGTTTCAAGCTATAAAGTAATTGATAACCTAAGTAGGAAATAACCGCTAACGTAACGTGAAAAATAAAGAATTTAAAAGTGTAAATCATAGTTCAACCGCTCTTTATCTTATCGATCATATTGAGGTGCTTCTTTAAGAGATAATAAAATTTCATAGCCGACAAAAATGGTATCCCATTTTCTGTAACACCTTTTAATTATTTAAGTTATAATCAATATGAGGTTTTAAATGGACCATAATCAAGATCCTGACTTTTATTCTAAAGAATATTTTCTACAGCAATGTGCTGGAAATTCTGACTTTAACTATGGTCAAGAGTCTGCACACCAACTATACAGCTATATATTCGATAATATGGGGATAGATTGCAAAGACAAAAAAGTACTAGACTTAGGCTTTGGCAGAGGAGAGCTCTGCTTATCAAGCCTTAGAAAGGGTGCAAGAAAAGTTACTGGCATAGATTTTTCAAAGTCAGCTGTGGATATAGCTAATGAGAACCTTAAAGAAAGTCACAATATTGATCAAACCAAAATTGAGTTTCTTCATGGAAATGCTCTTGAATTAAATCTTAATGAGAAATTTGATATAATTTATTTAACTGACATAATTGAGCATCTCTATGATGATCAGAATCAAATTCTTTTCAAAAAAGTTAAAGAGCATCTTTCGGAGGATGGCGTAATTGTAATTCACACTATGCCTACAAAAGAATTTATAATATTTGGTCAATTTATAAAAATGATATTATATCTATTTAAAAGAAAAAAGTTTCACCTTTTAACTTTTAAAAACCAAGCTGAGATCACACATGTAAATCTTTTTCATAAAGAACAACTTCAAAAGCACTTACAAAATTTTGAACATAATGTCTGGTATGATTTCTCACAGAATAGTACTTTAAAAAATATCATCCGAAAAACCCCATTAATTAGATTATTTAGCAGTAATCTTTGGGCAACGGCCAAATTAAAGAAATGAAAATTCTTCTATGCTGCCATTTAGAATTATCTCTGAAACTGGGTGGAGCAAAAGTATATCTTGAGGCTGCAAAATCTTATGAAAAGTTAGGTCATGAAATAAAAATCATTGGATACAACGAAATTGTTCCAAAGGAATTACACAATCTTTCAGAAGAAGAAAAGATTGAAAAGTTTCCTAATTATTTAAAATCATATATAGAACATACAAAGAATTATTTTGATATAATAGAATATGAATATTTATTCCTACCTTTTGAAAGAAGTGAGATTAACACAAAATCAATACTAGTTGCCCGTTCTGTGTTACTTATACACCATCTTGAAATGATTAATTTTCCAATTTTCAGAAGATTTAAAAGCTATATCAGTTATATTTTCAAAAAAAATAAGCGAAAAAATATTATCTTACAAAAGATAGAAATTGCAAATAATACACTTAGAAATGCTGATCTTATCACTGTTCCTAATGACAGGGATAAGAGTATATTAATAGAACATAAACACCCTGAAAGTAAAATCGTGATAGCCCCCTATGGCTTACTTGATACAAATAAAGAAAAATTTCATCCAAGAGAAAATTCAAAAGAAATTACTTTTATTGGTACATTTGATAATAGAAAAGGTGCTGTTGAGTTTCCTTTAATATTAAAAAATATTTTAAAAAAACATCCCACTGCAAAACTAAACTTATTAGGCACTTCAGCAATGTTTCCAGATAAAGAATCTGTTCTTAATTACTTTCCGCGTGATTTACGAGGTTCAATAAACGTAGTTACAAGATTTGATCCAAAAGAATTGATTGAATTAATTGATAATTCTTATATTGGTATTTTTCCTTCTTATTTGGAAAGTTTTGGATTTGGCGCTTTAGAATTAATGTCACATGGAATTCCGGTGATTGCATTCGATTGCCCTGGTCCACATATGTTTATTCCAAAAGATCTTCTTTGCAAGACAGGAGATGTTGATTCAATTGTGAGAATAGCTTTAACTTTATTAGATGATAAGAATCTAAGAGACAATAAAAGTGAAGAAGTTTTTAATATAGCCAAGAAATATGATTGGGAAACTAGTAGCAAAAAGGCATTAGATTTCTACCAACAATTTATTACTTCTTATAAGCAGAAATAAAATAATTATCTGAAAACCTTTTCCCAGAAAGAAATGGGATTAAATTTCTCCACAGAATTTTCAATTTTGGAATTCTTCCATTTTTAATAAAATGAATATCTTTAATCTCAAACTGATTTGTTTCTAAAATCATATTTTTAAGATCAAAAGCTGCCACTGGTAAAATATGAGCTGGATAACAATTTCCTCCAAAAGCAGAATGATAACCTCTAAAGTAAAAAGAAAGTAAACTTGTAAAACTCTCTAAGTTTGGTGTTGAAATTAACATCATGCCTTTTGAATTTAGCTTTTTAGCAATTTCCCTTACAAAATGTCTTCCATTTTCTAAATGCTCTATAACTTCTGAAGAAACTATAAGATCAAATTGCCCCAAATCATTAGGTAGATCTATATTACAATCATGTTGAATAAACCTATAACTACTTTGATCCCATTCAGTAAAATGAGAATAGTCTATGCCAACAAATTCTGAATTTGGAAATATTTCTTTCAAATAAGATATTAAAGTTCCTTGGCCACATCCTATATCTAAGACTCTTTGCACGTTTGGAATTTCTTGGTCTTTTATATAAGTTAATATTGACTTTAAAATATCATCTGATGACGACCCAAGGGATGCCTCTGATGCTAATTTTCTGAATTTATCGATTTCATTTTCCATATCTAACTACATAAGTGAATAATATCTTTTTCAAGAGTATCGCACATTGATTGAATTGAATAGTTTCCATCTATCATTTTCTTCGCACTAAGCTTAATACTTTCAACACGACTTTCTTGCTTTTCAACAAGTTCACAATATTCCATAATGGCTTTCTTCAATTGATTCACACAGTCTTCTCCAGTCGAATCATAATTTATTCCGGTTTCTCCATTTATTAAAATATCACTTATACCACCTATATTACTACCTATGACAAAACACCCATTCTTCATACTTTCAGCAACAACCAAGCCAAAAGGCTCAGGAATTAAAGACGAATGAATAAAAACATCTGAGGCTGAATAATAATCTTGAACATTTCCTTTATGACCTAAAAATTCGATATTATCTGATAAATTATTTTCAATTACGTATGAATAGAGTGATTCTGCATAGCTCTTATCTGTTTCTCTGCCCACATCCCCCACTATTAATAAAACATTTTCTTTTTTAAATTTTTCGTTCTTTGATAAGAGATTATTAAAAGCTATAAGTAATTTATCTTGCCCTTTCCAAGGACAAAGTCTACCAGCACTTAGAAATATTGTTTTAAATCTTTCTTTGTATAATTCTTTAATAACTAGAACATTTGAATCTGAAACCTTGGTGTCATCAATACCATAATTGATAATTTTATGTTTATTCTGATTTCTTGAAGCACCAAACATTTTAAGATGTTCCGCTTCTAAATAATTCGAATTAAAATAAATCAAATCGACAGGAAGCCAATTGGCAATTTTATCAAGAACTCCACCCACTGGTCCATGCTGAAACCATACCCTCTTTACTGGCATAAAAATTGTCGCTAAAAATATAACAATGTGAGCATATGGCATTGTGGAATGCAGAAGATCATATTTATTAGTTTTAATAAACTTTCGGAGGTAGAGTAAGGCTTTAATTAATTTAAATACACGGCTTAGTCTAAATTGATACGGTAATACATAAGTAGTGACACCATATTGCCGACATAATTCAACGGCCGCTCCATTACTAAAAAATAGAAAATCAAATTCCATTGAATCTGTATTTTGATGGCCTTTGGAAATATTACAAACAATCCTCTCTGCTCCGCCGAGATATCCATTAGGTGAAATATAGAGTGTTTTTATTTTATTCATTATAACTTGTCTTTATAAAATTAAAAATTAGCTCAGACGTATTCTCCCAAGTGAATGTTGAAAGTCTCTCTTTTCTAACACTGATATTTTCTAATCTTTTTTCTTCAGATAATTTCATTATTTTGGGTATCGTAAAAGAATCAATATCTTTATATAATGTTATATCTTCAATGTTTTCTAGAATTTCACTTGCTCCAACATATTTCTGAGTGACTATTAACTGCATCCCCATCATGGCCGCCTCTAATATAACCAATCCAAAAGGCTCATAAAGAGTAGGAAAAATAAATATATCCGCAATGGAATAAAAACAGTCCACGTCTCTAGTAAATTCGATACATACAATCTTTTTACCTGATGGAATTTTGATATAAGTTTGTTGTTCTGGTTTACCAATAATTATAAATTGATATTCTTCCTTAAGCTTTTCTAATTCATCTATAACGTATTTCAAACCTTTTCTTTCATAAGCCCCAACAAAAAGAAAAACTGGTTTTTCAAAATCAATTTTCTTTAAATCTGGATGCTTAGTGATCATCTTTTTTATAATTTCGTTTCGACTTCCTTTTTCATAATTAAACCGACCAAGATTTATGGCCGAATAGGCTGTTATTATGTCACCTTTCTTATAGCTGTATTCACGTTCAAAATAATCTTGAAGATACTTTGAAACAGTCACAATTTTAACCTTCTTTATTTTGAATAAAATAAGCTCACAAATATAGAAGTAAAAAAACAATACTCTTTTATAGATATATACAAATAACGAATATTTTCTATATGTAAAAAAAATAGATTCCCATTGTTTTTGAACAAACTGAATTATACTTAAGTCACAATTTAATGAAGCTGTTCCTATTGATATTTTATAACCTAAATCTTTTTTAAATAATGAATGTAAGAACACATAAATTTGAAAAAATATTGCCTTCAAAAAAAAAGGTTTCAAATTTCCAAATGGGACTTTATGATAGGTAATTTTATTTTTAATATTTGGGAATAATTTATCTTTTGAATCTAAGTCATAGCCAATTATGTGAATTTGATCATATTGATTTATTGGAAAATTACGAATAGTTTCAATCGTTGCATTAGAGTGCCCTACCTCCAAAAACCAATCATGAATGTAAAAAGTTAAATTCATTAAACGCCTTAAAATAAGTCTGAAAACAATGACTTTATTATAAGAGATGTTATAATTAATTGAAATACATATTATTATTGATTAAATTGCTTGGTTAAGAATTGAAAAAAATACTGGTTATATCTCCCAATTATCCTCCTCTCCAAGATGGTCTAAGTGATCATACCTTTGAATTGATCCAAGAACTAAAAAAGACTTATGATGTTTCCTTATTAACATCGCATGAACTTTCAAAAATCAATGAAGAGAGAGTTAATATTTTTCCTCTTATCAAACAGTGGAAATTAAGAGATTTAACATCATTTTTTAAAAAAAATAATTCATATGATCGAATTATTTTTCAATATGTCCCTTTTCTCTATAAAAAAAGAGGAGGGATAAATTTTCAAATTATCTTTTTTCTTTTCTATTTAAGATTTTTAAAAAGAAATCCTGTTTCATTAATTGTTCATGAGTTATATTTTCCCTTTCAATCCACTTTAAAATCTAGCATTCTTCACAGTATGCATAAACTTATGTTGATAGGTGCTATTACGGCTTCAAATAAATGTTTTTTTTCTACGTTGAGATTCCTCAATGAATGTAAAAATCTTTTGCCTCTACAAGCAGAGAAATATATCTTTCTCCCCGTTGGATCGACGGTAAATGTTACTGAGAGTTATGATCAAGAGATGTTTCTTAATCAATATAATTTAGATAAAAACGACTTTATTCTAACCTTATTTGGCCCGCCTCATCCTTCTAAAAATTATGAATTTATAATAAAAACAATATTTCAATTCAACACTCAATATAAAAAAAATATTAGATTATTATTTGTAGGATCAAAAATAAGTGAATTGGAAAGGCTTGAAAATTTCCCATTCGACTTAAATAGCTTTGTAACAGCAACTGGAAAATTGCCAACTGATCAAGTCGTGACCGCATTCAATGTTTCAAAGGCTATTTTAGCTTATTTTACCGATGGTCTTTCCACCAGAAGATCGAGTGTAATGAGTGCACTAAAAGTCGGTATTCCTGTCATCTCAACCCAGAGTGTATTCACTGAAGAAATCTTCTCAAAATGCAGCGGGATACATCTTTTTTCAACTGATGAAAACCTGTTTAAAGAGCAACTCACTTCTCTGTTGAGTAATTATAATCAAATTGAATCAAATAAAGAGGATATTAAGAACTTTTATAATTTAAATTTTTCTTGGAACAAAATTGCTCAAATTTTATCTAAAAACTGATTTTTAAACCATTTCTGTCTTGAATTTGCTTATATATGAGTATTCCAGTCAGGAGTGTAACACCGACGTTAATTAAACTTGAGTAATATGTTCTATCTGTTCTCCAATAGTCTCTAGGTACAAAAACAGAATCACTAGGCTTTACAACAGTGGAATATGGCTCATTACTACCACCCTCTGTGAGATCAAATTCTATTGTCTTAACATCTCTATCAGATCTTCTCACCAACTTTACTTTTTCTAAATTTGCGAGACTAGAAGGCCCTCCAGCCATAGATAATGCCTCTATAAACTTAGTATCTACAGGAACAAAATGAAGACCTGGTGTTCTCACTTCACCCCAGAAATGAACAGGAATCAAAGCTTTACCTTTTATTGATTTATTATAATAAATAGAGCCACTAAGCTTACCAAGGTTTTTAACTTCACTAGGTAAAACAAAGTTTTTAATACTGACACTATTTTCAACTTCAGAAGCATGACTTGAAGCAGTATAAAGTCTAGAGAAAAGAACTATAATCGTGATGGAGTGTAGAGAGATATAATTGTTATAGAGTT
>CAYGTU010000109.1:0-10270 GCA_964352945.1 uncultured Bacteriovoracaceae bacterium | reverse complement strand
TCTATGTACTGGATCATTATTCCAATCGGTTTAGCATCAACAAATTGGGAATTCTCTCGAAAATTACGTTCTCCCTCGGAGGAAACTGAATATACAACCTATTCTAAAATTTGGGGTCCAAGAACAGCAACTTTTGTAACACTTATAACTCAATTTATAATTATAGCAGGGCTGAATTACTTTTTCTCCCTTACAAAAGTATCTTCAAATTTTATTATTTTAGCTAATTTAATATTTTTTATATCTATGCTTCCCTATTTCAAATTCCTAGCAACTCTTAAGCATAACAAAAATATGAAAGTATATGCTGAGAAAATTTCAATTACACTTCAGATATTATTATTGATAGCTTACTTTATCTAATTTTTTATAAAAAACACCATAAGTACTTATCGGTTTTTGATTGCTTTGTGAGAATGAAGAATACGCTGGTGAATCTTCACCTAAATAACAAACGTAGGCATCTTTTCCTCTAAATAGATAAAAAAAGATAGAGATATACCTAGAAGCCGCAGCTTGAATACCTTTAAATTCTTCACCCTTAGGACCTTTTATTTTTCCAGAATACATTATAAGTAAATTTCCTCCATTAAGCTTTAATCTTATAAGAAGTAAAATTTTATCAATTAGCTTAAGCCATTTGTTACTCACCTTTTTTGATCTTTCTTGATAACTAAAAATTATTCTTAGGGGATCAAAAAAAGTTATAGTAAAAGCAATGGGCTTACCTTTATAAAACATTAAATATGATAAAAAAGGATTAATAATATATTTAAAATTACCGTACATCGATTTAAAGGTTTCTTTATCTATGGGGCTGAATTCAGGCATATCTTTATAGGACTCTACAAATAACTCATGAATTGAATCTATATAACTATCCCATCTCCAAGGAAAAATAAACTTTGTGGAGTACTTGTACTTTTTATTTTTTTTAACTGAGGCGTCACGAATTTTTTTAAATTTTTCACTTGTTCCCGACTTATGAAGTATTTTCTCTGTATACCATTTCTTTGGACAACGAAACCCCCAATTATAAAATATCTCAGGGTAAAATTCCTGATGATGAGGCTCACCATAAAATCTAAAATCACCTTCTAGTTTAAATCTATAAGAAAAAAAGAAGTTCCCTTGAATCGGTCCTCGAATCTGTTTTACATTATATTTAAGAGCAAACTGGTTAATTTCTTTAATAACAAATGACTGGAGAGAATACTGCTTTAAAATTTCAAAATGACCAAAATTACAAAAATCTGGAAAATTTGGGTCAAAATAACAAACAACTCTGGCAATAATGGTATTATCCATTTTAAATAATATGGCCTTATACTTTATGTTTTGTAGTTTAAAGTAACTACTTTCTAAAACCTGTCTTAAATCATCAACCGATTCTTCCATATAAAGAGACGAATCATCATAGATTTTGTTTTTAAAGTCAGCAAAGTCTTCAAAAAACTCCTGATCCCAGTAATCAACAGATTTGATGTCTATATTTTTCATATATAATCATTATAATCTATATATGGAAAATAAAAAGGTACCTGGCAAATATTCAAACCCTATCAAAAACTTTTTAGATTACAGAAAGGATCCTCTAGGTTATTTCCAGAAACAAACTGACCAATTTGGCGATTTTTCCTATATAAATATGATGGGCAAGAATGTTTACTTAGTCTCTAATCCAGAAGCGGTTGATTATATTCTGCAGAAGAATTCTAATAATTTTCTAAAAGGTAGAACCACCCAGAAGTTAAAAAAGGTCATTGGCAATGGTCTCATAACTTCAGAAGGTCAATCTTGGAAAAAAAATAATTCATTAATTAGGAAAAGTTTTACTTTAAAGACAATTAATTCATTAGCTCCTTTGTTTAGAACTTATTCAATGGATCTTTGTAGTCATTTAAATGATAAAAAAGAAATAGATATTTTAAGTGAAATGAATACTCTTTCATTAAAGATAATTTTTCGCTCATTATTTAATCAAGATATTGAAGGTGATTTAACACAATTCATTCATAATGTTCATTATATAATGGATCACATTTTATACCTTACACGATCAATTTTACCAATACCCAGCTTTATTCCAACAGTAAGAAGTATAAAATTTAATCAGGCGCTAGAACAAATTGATCTACTCATTGAAAAAGTTATAAATAAGAGAAAAGAAGATATTAATAAAGGCATCATTTATAACGATATTCTATCACTTCTTCTAAATAGAGAAACTCAAGGTGAAATTTCTCAGCAACAGATCCATGATGAAATAATAACTCTGCTTATGGCCGGTCATGAAACCATAACAAACACCCTAACGTTTTCTTTTATCTTACTTTGCCAGAATACTAAATATTTCGAAGAATTAAATACTTTTGCAAATGAAGTATTTAAAGAAAATAAAATTAATACTCAGTTACTTGAAAGTAATAATATTGCAAAGCAAGTAATAAATGAAAGTATGCGTTTGTATCCACCAGTATGGGTCTTTATGCGAGAAAATATTGAAAAAGATAACATTCTAAAATACGAAATACCAAAAAAATCAATGCTAATCCTGGCTCCCTATTACACACACAGAAGTGAAAAATATTGGCAAAATTCTCTCGAATTTAGACCGGAACGATTTGAGGTTTCAAATATTAATGCAAATATTGAGGGAGTTAAATTTTTTCCTTTCGGCCATGGCCCTAGAATTTGTTTAGGAAATAATCTTGCTTATTTAGAGGCCCAAATTATCTTGCTATCCTTAATTCAACATTTTCAATTTGAATTAGAAAAACCGGAAAAACAGAGATTATCTCCCGGCATTACAATCAGAGCAATAAATAATTTAAATTTTAAAATTACTAAGAGATAATTTGAATTATGCCTGTCTGTCCATCAATCTCTATAATTTGATCTTGTTTAAATATTTTTGTGGCATCTTTTACTCCAACAATTGTTGGAAGTGATAACTCTCTACCAATAATGGCCGTATGACTTAAAAGACTTCCTTTTTCTGAGATTAATCCTGCACATTTGCTCATGATAAACACCCAAGCTGGGTCTGTATTTTTGGTGACTAGAATTTTATCTGAAAGATCATCTACTTCAAAAGCATCATAAGGAGTTTTCAAAATTAACACTCGGCCTCTCCCATTTATATTATTAGCTGGCTCCCCTTTTATAGCTTCAGGATTATAATCTACTTCCTCTTTAACTAAATTTATTTTAGAAATATTATCCCATGCTAAGAATTCAGGAAAATCTTCACTTTGCATCCACCACTGTTTATTTGAATCTATAATATCAGCTAAGTCAGAAATATCTAGTTCGTTTCGAGTATACTTAAGTAAATCTCTAAGAGTCAGCCCATAAAAATCAAGTCTTGAATAGTTTTCAAATCCTTGTTCTTTTCTGAGTTCAATAATAATTTTAAAGAAAATCTTGCGTACTAATGAGTAAAACTGTCCACGCACAAAACGAGCGTTTTCTCTTTGAGTGATAAAATAATGAAGCTTTTTCCAAATCCACCAATTAAGTGGTCCAAGTCCTGGTAAGTTTTCATTTTTCTTTAAATCCAAAGAATGTATTTGATTAGAATGAGCATACCATTTAATAAATTTATAGAATTCAAAAGGTGAATCACTAAAACATAAACTTTCAAATTTCAATTCTTCAAACGCCCTATCTCCATACTTTAAAAGATAGGTTTTAAGCAAGTTAACATTCTCTTCATAATGTGAGAGATGAGAATAAAGTTCATTGTAGGTTATAAAATTATCCGAATTAACTACTAATTCAAAATCTTGCATAAAATCATCAAAGTCTTTTAAGTGATAAATCATCTTATCTAGCTCAACTAAGGGTCTAATCGAATCCAAAGCCAAATTAGTTCTAAGGTATTTAGCAATTTCGTTTTTGGAAAATCCTGCTTTATTTAGCCTAAATTCAAAAATCTTCAAAAATGTCATCACTAAATAATCATTTACAACTGTTAATCCAAAGCCAAAATCAGAATTAAGAATTTTACCAAGTAAGTGTATTGAATCTTTTAGTGTGGATACTCTTTTAATTTCATAGCTAATTTCTAGTCTTTTTTTATTCGCATTTTTATAAAACGAATTATAGGTGAACATGCCAAAGAATATATATTTTATTAATTTCCCAAGTGATGAAATTGACTCAAACTTACCTGGAGATAAGTTGTCGAACTTAATAAAAACATTATCTAATTTGCCGCCAATCATTCGATGCCAAGATTCAATATTCTTTTCCCCTCCAGATAAAGCACTAAGGGCACTATAATAATCACTTAAATGATAATATAAATGACCATTAATAAACTTCACCAAATTACTATAATGAGGAATAAGTAGTTTCAACTTTTTCTTAGTGGCCCCAAGGTATTTCGCAGCACTTGTAAAAACATTTTTATATAAAATGGGAATTATCGATCCTGTAAAGGGAGATACTAACCCTGGATAGCTCTCACTTAAATTTGTATCAACATAATATGAGATTTTTGGAAAACCTTTAGTTATTGGACGCATTTGAACAATGAAAGGTTTATCTGCTTTATAGCAGTCATAAACCCACTCAACATCAATAGGCTGATTAACCTGTCTTTCTAACTCAGCTATAGTTTTTATAATTTCTTCTAATTGTGTTGGCTTTAATGATGAAACATTTGATCTTTTTGAATCTACATCTTCGATTTCTACTTTTAAGCTTTCATGTCTGTAATTTAACATCATTTTTTTTTCAGAAACAACTTGTTCAATAACTGTCCCAAATCTATTAACTACATATCTGTCAACTTCCACTTTTCCAGCAACAAGTCCCTCGCCAAGACCAAGACAAGATTCAACTAAGAAATCTGCTGAGTTTTTCACAGGGGATCTAGAAAAGGCGACACCTGAAATTTTTGCATTAATCATTACCTGAATAACAACTGCCACAGAAACTTCTTGTTCAATTTTTTTTACTTGTCTATAGGCTTCTAATTCTGGATTTTGGGCTGAGTTAAAACAATCAATAATATATTTTTCTATATTGGATTGATCTACATATAAAAAACTTGAAAGCATTCCAGCAAAAGAGTCACTCAAACCATCTTCTAAATTCATGGAAGATCTCACAGCTAAAAATTCAAAATTTCTCCAAGAATTAAAACTTTGATAAATTTCTTCAATTAGACCCTCAGGAAGTTTCTCATGCTTAGAGTAATAACGGTACGCATCAGTAGTAATAACACCAAAATCAGGAACATTGGCATTCATTCTTAAAAGATTAAATAGACCTAAGCCCTTTCCACCAATAAGCGCAGAATCCAATGCAAGGGATGACGATTTTGAATTAATCCAATAGATACTCATAACTCTTTTATGATAAGATGAAATGAAGAATATGTTTACTTAAATTTTATAATTGACCAGCATAGACAATTAATGGAAGCAGTTCATGGATTTACTTTCTCAGTATAAAAATTATATTAGACCGACTATTGCTAAACTTCTAGATATGCTCAAGCTTGATAAAAATTACTTTCAAGGCTCGGGTGATACACTCAAGTACAAGAATGCTGAAGGTAAGATAATTGAAGTACTAGATCTTGTGGGAGGCTATGGGGCCAATCTCTTAGGCCATAATAATAGCGAAATTTCTAGTATTGTTCTTGATTCAGTAACTTCTGAACCGAATAATGTTCAGGGTAGCTTAAGGGAGGCTTCCGCTCAATTAGGTGTAAAATTTAGTGAACTCTTAGAAAAAGAAACAAATCAAACATATATATGTCATTTATCAAACTCCGGAACAGAAGCCGTAGAAGCAGCTTTAAAAATAGCTGCTCTTAGAGGCTATGAAAGAAGAGTTCAGTACAGACAAAATAATCTTCAAGCCTTAAATATTTTAAGAACAATTGATCCGAAGGAATTAGAAAAAATTAATACTAATCTACTCAAAAAACTCAAATTAAAAAAAGCCTCTGAGTTAATAGATTTTGTCATTGGACATAATAAGAATATTTTTAAGAAATCCTTTACTTATTTAGCTATTGAAGGCTCCTATCATGGCAAGACACTAGGATCTCTTAATGTAACTTATCAAGACACCTATAAAGAAAAATTCCTTCAAAATAAAAATTGTATATTTGTAAAAAGAAATAATATAGATGATCTGAAAGAAAAAATAAAATCAGCAGAACGAGAATTTTACTATTTTGATGAAATTACTAATAAATTGACCCTGAAAAAGCTATCATTTCTCATCGGGATAATTGCTGAGCCGATTCAAGGTGAAGCTGGCATTTATGAATTAGACAAAAGTTTTTTAAAGGCACTTCGAAAGACTGCTGACTCAACTGGTTCAATTTTAATCTTTGATGAAATTCAGTGTGGACTTTATAGAACAGGTACTCTTAGTGCAGCAAGCCCATTAAATATTGTTGCAGATGTATATACTTTCTCGAAGTCCCTTGGTGGAGGCTATTCAAAAATTGCTGCCACCTTAATAAATAACAATAGTTATTATCCTCAGTTTGGTGTTTTACATACATCTACCTTTGCTGAAGATGGACTTAGTTCAAAAATTGCTTTACGTGCATTAGAAATTTTATCTAACGAAAATAATATTAAAAGAGCAACTTTTGCAGCGAATTCGTTAATTGAGAAACTATCACTTTTACAAAAAGAATTTTCCAATATCCTTTCTCCTATTAGAGGTAAAGGCTTAATGTTAGGAGTTGAAATTAAAGAAGAATGTTTAAATAATTTCTATGAATTCAAGCTATATAGTGACATTGGGCTAATTGGACATCTTTTTTCATCCGCTCTCTTAAATAATGAAAATATTAGAATTTCCCCTACTCTCTCAAATACAAAAACACTAAGAATAGAACCTTCAATATACTTTTCAAATACACAGATAGACTTTGCCCTAAAAGGATTAAGAAACTTATTAATTCAATTTCAAAACAAAAATATGAGTTATTTTTTTTCTAATCTGGCTGATGGTATCAAAATAGATGAAGCTACACCAGTAAAAGCAAATTTCAAAAGGAAAAACACAGAATGTGCTGTCTTTCTTAATCATCTTATTCATACGGATGATGCTAGAAAAGTTTTTGGGGCCTTTAAGCATTTTGACGATAAGACACTAGAAAAATTCATGACTGCATTTGCGGAAATTTCTGAGTTTAATATTTATGACATTCAAGAACTTGAGTACACCAATGGTAAAAAAATTGATGTTATTTTTATGGGCTTTCCAGTTTCAACAAAAATATTATTTGGCTTTATGAAAGCTCGCATGTCTAATTTTATAAATGCAAAGATTCAACAAGCTATAAATAGATCTATTAATATGGGTGCGACAACTGTTGGTCTTGGTCAGTTTACCTCCATTGTAAGCAAAAATGGATTAGTGCTGGATTCACATGGAATCAATCTGACTACGGGGAATGCTTATACCGTTGCTTTGGGAGTAGAGGGTGCACTTAAGCTTTGCAAAGAAAAACTTGGTAAATCAAAAGATCTCAATATTACATGTATCGGAGCTGCCGGAAATATTATATCTGTAGCGACAGCAATCTTAGCTGATAATGCTTCAAAAATAAATCTCATCTACCATACAGAGTTAAATAAGAGTCTTAAAATGCAAATTGCTTTTAAAAGAATAATTCAGGAAATTATAAAAAGTAATTCAAAAAATACACTAGTTTCAAAGATTAAAAAAATTGTGACTAAAAATTCGGATATCATTTCACTATACAATAAAAATAAATTTAAAGGCCTAATCGAAATCTCAACTGATTTAAATACCTTGAAGGAAAGTGATTTAATCTTTAGTGGCACAAATAGTCAAAAAGCTATAATAACAAATGAGTTTATCTCAGATAATACCGTTATAGTAGATGTCGGTGTTCCATCAAACATAGATCCTAATATAAATAAGAAGAATGTTTTTATTAATCATGGAGGACTAGCAAAACTTCCCACTAAGTTTCATTATCACAATCCGAGCTATCCACTTAAAAGGGGCCAGTCTTTTGCTTGTGCCGCTGAAACAATGGCTCTCTCTATAAACGGAAGTAAAAATATCCTTCACATTGGGGATCTGACGCGAGAAAAAGTTCAATCGTCTGTAAAATATGCCAAAAAAGCTGGAATAGAATTAGGTGACTTAAAAGATTCTAATTTATTCTAATAATGTAATAATTCCAGAACTTCCATCAACTCTTATTTTTTGTCCATCTTTAATCAAATTCGTTATATTTGATATATTCAAGACTGCTGGAATTCCATACTCTCTACCAATTACGGCAGCGTGAGACAAAACACCGCCAACTTCAGTTATGACAGCACTTACAATGGAAAGTGTTGGTGTCCATCCTGGGTCTGTAAATTTTGTTATTAAAATATCCCCTGAACGTAAGCGATTTGTATCATCTAAACTTAAAACGACTCTAGCAATACCTTCATAAATACCTGGAGAGCATCCAATTCCTTGGTAAACTCCTTCTGAGCTTAAATAGCTTTGTATTTCTTTAACTCCCATTCCGAATTCATTGGGAGGAGTAAAATCAGAATAACCCAAGTATAATAACTTTTGGTATTTAATATCACTACTTAACTTTACTTTTCCTTCACACCAATCAAGTAAGTGATCTATATCAAAATAAAAAATATCTGAAATATTTTCAATTAAGTTTTCTTTTTTCATTTTCTGGGCTAGTTCTAGTAGAGCAATTCTTATTAGGTAGTATCCTCTTGTAGAAAATTCTCTCATTTTTTCTCGATTAAAGAGAAAGTATCTTACTTGCTTGAGTTTCTTATCTAATTTCTTAAAATGATAAGACCCCAAAAATGAATTATTTTGAAGATCAATTTTTATTTGATTTAAATACTCTTCAAATAATATTCTTTGTTTGTTTTCTGAATCAATCGGATTTAATACTGCCCTTTTAGAATGAAGTAATTGTAAAATCCTTTTTTTCTGAGTTTCAGGATCTTCAATCCATCTAGGTACAGTAATATCTAACTCAGAATCACTATGGTGATAATGTTTTGAAATAAAATCATCAAATCTCATATCCCATTTATCATCCACTCCTTTATCTTCGGCCATTTTAATGAGGTTATATATATCTTTTTGAATTTCTATATGACTAATATTTCCTAAACCAACAAAGAGTTTTAATACATCAATCTCATAGCCCAAGGTTTCTTTAAGTCCAGATGCAAGATCCTTAAATTCAGTTTGGCAGTTTGAATTGTTATAAATTGTTCTAAAGTAAGCGCATTCATAATTATGAAAATGATTATATATTTTAAGGAATTCTTTTTTATAATCTGTTAAGGGAATATCTTTAAAAGTAGTTAGATTATTTCTAAAATTCAAATCAATGGAATCATAATTAATTTTTGCTTCTTCAATAAGTTGAATGCACTCTTCATATTCTTTAGCTAAACCAATAAGCACAGGAATAGCTGATAAGAGACTTCTTAAACCTAATTTTGTTCTAATTGGTCCTCTATCTCCATATTCCTTTTTAATTCCAAGGTCTTCGTCAAATTTCCTCTCATCAAAACCAGGTATTTTAATAAGACAGCGTTTTAATATTCCAGCATTCCAATAAACAATTCCATAATGATGAACTATCCAAGGAGTCTCTACTTCAGTTGTTAAAATTTTTGTTTTTCTAAGATAAGCAGGCATAGAATCACAAAAAACGTTACGATAAAGTGAAAACATCATAGGCGTACAAACTTTTGAAGATACACCCCCATCTTTAAAATCAGCATTAGTAAATTCGTCTTCATTTCTCCAATTTATAAATGTAATGGGTCGAGACTGAAGAATAATTAACTTATTACTATTATCGAAGGCAAACTCTATATCTTGTGGTGTTTTAAAATAGGCTTGAATTTCCAATACATTATTTTTAAGTGATTGAAGCATCTCATCTGATAAAATAACAAGTTCATCTTGTTCCTTATAGAAATATTCCCCTGTTTTACTATTGATTATGTATTGAGAAGGATTAATTAAACCAGAAACTAATTTTTCTCCAAGACCATTACATAATTCAGTTAGTATTTCCTCTTCTTTTCCTGAAAGTGGGTTAATAGAAAAGGCAACCCCAGCAAATTGAACATCAACCATTTTTTGAACAAGAACTGACATTTTTTCAGATAATTCTTCTTTGGAAATAATAATATTTTTTTCAATAAGATATTTGGAAATTCTTTCTGACTGAGCAGATTTGAAACATTCTCTAATTGCTTTAACT
>CAYGTU010000108.1:8372-10387 GCA_964352945.1 uncultured Bacteriovoracaceae bacterium | reverse complement strand
GTTTTGTTAAAGGAAATAAATAATTTATCTCAAAAAGATGGGGACCATATTCATAGAAAATGGTTTTCGGATAAACAGCTTGAACTTATAGTTTGGTTTAATGACTCTGATGTTATTATTGGTTTTCAGATAATTTATTTTGTTGAAGGTGAAGAGCATGCTTTTACCTGGAAGCAAACAGATGGATTTAGTTGTAGCTATGTTGACGGTGGTGAATCCAATGCTTCAAAAAACTTAAGCCCTACCTTAGTGGCCGATAGAAAAGTAGCTATTAATTATATTGTAAAAATATTTCTAGAAAATTGCAGTGAACTTGACACTCATATTTCTCAATTAGTTATAGAAAAACTTAAAGAGTGGAAAAGAGATCATGCAGCAGAATCTGTATAAAATAATTTTTGAAAACGAATTTTTTTTAGTTGTAAGTAAATCCTGTGGGGTTAATTTTCATAATGAAAAAGGAGTAGGCTTAGTAAGTCTTTTAAAAGAAGACTTAAAAATCGAACTCTATCCTATTCACAGGTTAGATAAAGTTACTTCTGGTTTAATCATTTTTGGCAAGAGTTCAAGTATAGCAAATGAATTTTCTCAGTTATTTATCAATAAAGAAATGAATAAATTTTATATAGCTATCAGTTCCCATAAGCCTAAGAAAAAAATGGGAAAAATCTCTGGTGATATGGAAAAATCTAGGAATAAATCTTGGAAATTATTAAGATCAAATCTAAATCCTGCCATAACTATTTTTAAGTCATATTCTCTATCACCTGGGTTGAAATTTTTTTTGTTAAAACCACTTACAGGAAAGACACATCAACTAAGAGTAGCATTAAAAAGTATTGGCTCTCCTATATTAGGAGACGAAATATATGCCTCCTCTGAAGATAAAAGTGATAGAACTTACTTACATAGTTATTTTTTAAACTTTATTTTATATGATAAGGAATACTCTTTTATTGATCTTCCTACTCATGGAGAGCAATTCACTTCTGAGTTATTTAAGAAATTAATCAAAGACTTTGATAAACCTTGGGAAAAAATATGAAAATAGCTTTGTTAACAGATAATCTTCATCCCAATCTTATACCAGATGAGAAGAATCTAATTACCTATTTGAATAGAAATGACATTGAGGTTGATATTTGTATATGGTCTATGGAAAATGACTGGAATAAGTATAAGTACGTCATCATCAGATCGACATGGGACTATAGTTATCACTATGATGAATTTAAGATTGTTTTGCAAAAAATTTCACTTACATCAAATTTATTAAATAGTTATGAACAAGTAATTTGGAATAGTTCAAAAAATTATTTGATAGATCTATCTTCGACATATCTAAGTACAGTTCCTACAGTTCGTATTGAGAGGTTTTCTGTATCAGATTTAGAGAATTATTTTAAAGAAAATAGCTTCGATACAGTTGTAGTCAAACCCACAGTTGGTCTTGGGGGGATAGATACTTTTAAAATTCAAAAAAACTCATATGATCAGCTTAGCAGTTTGATTGGAAGAGATATTCTTATTCAACCATTTTTAAATAATATTATAACTAAAGGTGAGCTTTCATTTATTTGTTTTAATGGAAAATTTTCACATGCGGTTGTTAAGAAAGCGAAAAAGGGCGAGTTTAGAGTTCAAGATGACCATGGAGGTTCTGTCGAAAAGTATCAACCAAGTAATGATCAAATTGAAAAAGTAGAAGGATTTTTAAAATCTTTAAAAGTGATGCCTTTATATGTTAGAGTAGATGTTGTTGAGGATTTAGGTAATTTATACTTAATGGAATTAGAATTAATTGAGCCAGAATTATTTTTTAGATTTTCAGAAAATGGTGAGCAAAAGTTTATTAATGCATTAAGGGAATATAAAATAAAGTGAAAATTCATCATATAAATACAGCCTCATTTTGTCCGCTTAATCTTATAAAGATTACAAAAGTTATAAAAAAAATAAATACTCTTTTAAGTTATTTACCTCTTCGATCTCAGTCATTTATTGAAAAGAAAATT
>CAYGTU010000108.1:5231-8362 GCA_964352945.1 uncultured Bacteriovoracaceae bacterium | reverse complement strand
TTTTAGAAGTTGCCACCGGCCCTCTGGCTTATATGGCAAAAGAGCAGCTCCAAGAGCTTCTGTTAAATCAATTTCAATGGGATGTTGAAAAAGAAATTAATATTCTTAAAGATTTTAAAGAAATCTGCAATCACTGTCTTCTTGTTGAAAGCAGTGATGGAGTTATTTTAGTTGATACTGGAATCGGTTATAAATTTTCAAACAATCCAGAATATAAACTAAGGTTAAACTCACTACTTTTAGGATTTCCAATTGATGCCTCACAAAGCGCCTATAAACAAGTCTTAGAAAAAGGTTATCTTCCTGAAGATATTAGGCATATCTTTGTTAGTCATCTCGATTTTGATCATGCAGGGGGGCTAGTAGATTTTCCTGAGGCAAAAATTCACTTGAGTGAGTATGAATTAAATTCAGCAGTTAACCCCGTTAGCTATTATAGCAAAAATCGCTATTGGCCAAAACTATGGGATCATAATCCAGATTTTGAACTTTATAATTTTGAAAATTCATCAAAAATTTCTGATACTCTCTATGGTCAAAAGATGGAAGGTTTCAAAGAAGATATTTTTATAGTTCCTTTGAGCGGCCATACAGTAGGGCATACTGGAATTCTTTTTGAGAAAGACAAGCTAGTTTTTGCAGGGGATGCTTATTTACATCATCAACAATTAGACTTGTTAGATCCCTATGAAGGTTTACCAGTTAAAATTTATAATAATTTAACAATGTCGGATAAGATTGCTTATGATAAATCTCTCAATGGACTAAAAGAGCTTAAGCAAAGTGGATATAAAGTTATCTGTTCACATGATTATCATGAGTTTTGTAATTGTTAATTTTTTTGATTAGCCTTTAAAGTTATTTCTCTTGTTCATCTTGTCTTCATATTTGACTCAGCGCACTCTTTGTTATCTAATAATTATATAAAAAACATAAATAATATATATTAGTTTGATTTAATTCATTTTGTTATAAACCTCTTTCATCTTAGGGGGATCTTTTGAAAGCAATTGCATTATTTTTATTCTTATCAACAATTTCACTTTCTGCTCATTCTGCAACATTTAGTAGAGTCAGTTTTTTTCAGAGTCTTTTATTGAAAAATATTGATCAATCTTATGATCAAATAATTACTTCTGTTTATAGAGATGGATACATTCCTGTAAAGCATAAAGTTAAAATAAAAAGCGTTGGCCAATATGAACCAAGAGTTAATTCTTTAAAGCAATTATTATTTATTTTAAATCCAGAATATTCAACACCGGAGTTTTTTTATGTTACTTTATTAAGAAAAAATTCAGCAAAAATATCTAGTTCGATTCAACAATTATACAATAACTGTTACTTTAGCAGTTATGCATGTTCTGAGTGTCTAATTACAAAATTCACACAACAAATTAGTCTATCACTTAATTATAATAATATTGAAATATATAAAATATATCATGGTAACACTTGGGGTGAGAGCAAGGAATTTGCTATCATCGACAACAACACCAATGAAATATTGGTTTTTGGCTTGGGTTGGGCCGAATAAGCCTATCCTTTTCATGTGCAGACTAATATTTTACTAGGGCGTCCTTCGGGACGCTCTTTTTTAATTTAAGAGATAGTATAACAAGCTCTAACACTGCGTTTTCACAATCTATCTTCCCAATTATTAGAGATCAATGGGCCAATTGTTATAAATTTGTTAGGCCAGTAAAAATTTATTTGCTAACAACTATTCTAGTTATAAATGTGCTTTCAATTATTGATTATTAACTAACGAAAGAGGAAAAAATGAACACGAATTTATTAGTATTAGCTCTATTAGCTACATTCATTGTTAAAGCAGATGATTTAAAATTAAACATTAAAAAAGTTTATAGCGGAACTTATGATAGTGTTGAAAGCCAATTAGTGATTAAAGATGGTGTAGTATTTGCTTTAAGTAAGGCGGTAGTAGATTGGGGTGATGATTCTAATGCAGATTACTATTATTATACAACAGAAATGAAAGACTTATCAGTGAGTGGAACTGAGATTTTTTATAAAAATTCAGGTGCTGTTTGCGCAAATATTGTAGAAAAAAGAAATAAAACCATTATTAAATTAACAGATTTATGTAAGTTTAAAACTCGTACAGTTAAAGTTCAGGTTGCAGTAAGTACGGTTAATGATGACTATGATATATCGGATGTATGTAGTTTTGATCAATCCAAAGACTTAGGTTTATCGTTTAAAACTTGTAAAAATAACGGTAACGATAAACTAACAAATGATGTGAATGTAACTTTTAAAACGAAATATTCACAGAAAGAATATAAAACAAGAAAATATGATTACTTTGTTCTAGAAGTAAAATAGATTGTGTGTGTGTAGGGGGTTTCTCAGAAATGGGAAAACCCTTTTTTTTGAATGTATTATCAAATTCTAACAAAAATCTTAGTCAATCCCCCATAATTTATCTAATATAGTTATATGAAGGTTTTTTTACTCATTTTTATCATTTTAATTTCTTCTTGTTCTAAACAACGCAGTTTAGATGGAAAGTGGTTATTTAAGCTACAAATGCAAAATAAAGAACTCCCATTTGTGATAGAATTCAGAACGGTTAATAAAAACATAGAAGCTACTCTTTTTAATGGTAAACAGGTTTTGGTTTATAAAGATGTTGAATTTGATGGGAAAAATTTAAGTTTCCAATTTTTTCCATTTGAAGCAGGTATAGAGGCAGTTTTAAAGAATGGCAAAATAACGGGAAACTATATTAGGTATGATAAAAAAGAATATGCACTGCCTATCAAAGCTGACGTCACTTCAACTAAGAACAGAATTTTTAGTAATACAATCTCATCTGTAGAGTTTGCAGGCAAATGGAAGTTAGACTTATTAAAAGATAAAGATGTTGAAAGTACCATGGGTATTATTGAACAAAGTCAAAACCACTTGGATGCAACTATTAGATCTAAAACAGGAGATTATGGATATCTTGAAGGCATGATCGTTAATAATAATTTTGTCCTTTATAATTTTGATGGTGTACATGCTTATATTTTTGAGGGGCTTGTTGATAATAAAAGAATTATAAATGGTATTTTCTATTCAGGTAAAACATGGAATCAAAAGTTTACTGGTCTATCGGATTT
>CAYGTU010000108.1:0-5221 GCA_964352945.1 uncultured Bacteriovoracaceae bacterium | reverse complement strand
ACGCTCTCGCTGAGTCGTCAGATGACTAACCTCATCCCAAGACGCAAACTCTCTTAAAGCAAGGAGTTGAATATTTAAATTTTTCTCTTCCTGATATCAATGGGAGTAAAGTGAGCTTGCAGCAGCCAAAGTTCCTGGGAAAAATTAAAGTACTGCAAATATTTGGTTCATGGTGTCCTAACTGCTTAGATGAAACTTATTTTCTTTCTGAATGGATAAATCAAAATCCTGGTAAGGCCGAAATTATTGCACTTTCATTTGAATCTGCTGAGACAGACGCAAAAGCAATTAAGAATATTAAAAAAGTAATAAACAAAACCGGAGCAAGTTACACTTTTTTATTGGCTTCTAAAAATAGAAGTGAATTTGGACCAAATAAATTGTTTCCCGATTTAGTTAATTTTATCTCCTATCCGACGACAATTTTTCTTGATAAAAATAACAAAGTTCGTAAGATTCATGCCGGCTTTAACGGTCCTGCGACCGGAATCTATTATGATAATTTTAAAAGTGAGTTTAATTCCTATATTAATCAGCTCTTAAAGGAGTGATGTAACATTTTAACGTCTTTTTACACTCACTTTTAGAGGTATTTATGTTAGCTAAAATTCTATTGATCAATTTATTATTAACAGGTGTGGTTATGAGTAAAGAATACAAATTTGATAAGCAAAAACGGCTTAAAGAGCTCACTAAAGAGCAATTTGATGTAACTCAGAAAGAGGGTACTGAGATGCCCTTTAAAAACGAATTTTGGGACAATAAAGCCGAAGGTATCTACGTCGATATTGTTTCTGGAGAGCCCTTATTTAGCTCTACACATAAATATAAATCAGGTACTGGTTGGCCAAGCTTTTTTGATACCATTGGAAACGTAGAGATAAAAACCGATTTTAAATTAATTTGGCCTAGAAAAGAGCTTCGTTCAAAATATGCTGATTCTCACTTAGGGCATGTCTTTAAAGATGGCCCAAAACCAACTGGACTACGATATTGTATTAATTCTGCTTCACTTAGATTTATTCCTAAAGAGAATCTAGAAAAAGAGGGGTATGGTGAATTTTTGGATTTATTTAAAACGGAAAAGTAGGTTTTAATTTTAAAAAGGTTAAAGTCTTCCTATGACTAATAACCTTTTTAAACTAGATTTTTTCCAACAACATGATTTAGCAACTCTGTTTGTTTTCTTCAAAACATTTCTACTCTAACTCAACATCCGCTTTAACTTTCAACTTGTCGCTTGTAACTGCTTTTTAGCTTCTTCTTCAACTTTCGCTTCAACTTTTTTAACATCAACATCAGCTTTAACTTCTAGTTGCTTTTCTAACTATAGAATAAGCGACTACGGCCTATAGCTGGCGTGTTTGTTAGGACTTTCTCCGACATATCAATAAAATTAGATACTTAGATATATAAATTGACTAGGAATAGAGGCAGACTGATTATGGCCTATTTGTAAAATTTGACCTTAAAATGTGGCAAATTTATTAAATTTACACCCTATGTATCTAATATTATTAGATGAAAGTTTTATAAAAGTGAATTTATTTGTGTAATATACCTATCTTGAATTTTTTTGCTGAGAAAACTTGCTTTGAATGAATTTACAGTTAGTTGCGCTAGTTCTTGTTTAGTTAAATCTAGGGCCTGCTGTATTGCTGTCAAGTTTTCTATCATATATCCTCCAAAATAAGCGGGATCATCAGAATTAACGGTTACGCATAAACCATCACTTAAGAGCTTTTTAATATTATGGTCTTTCATTTCTTTAAATACACAGAGCTTTGTGTTTGAAAGTGGGCACACTGTAAGTGGAATTTGATGTTTCTTAAGATAGTTCATAAGCTCAGCGTCTTCACTACATCTAACACCATGATCAATTCTAGATACCTTTAAAAGTTTAATTGAATTCCAAATATATTCTGCAGGTCCTTCTTCTCCCGCATGGGCCACAGTTTTTAATCCTAAATCTAGGGCCGCTTTGAAAACATTTTGAAATTTTTCCGGAGGATTTCCTGCCTCAGATGAATCAAGACCGACTCCTACAATTTTATCAAGATATGGCTTACTCATTTCAAGTGTCTTAAAAGCAGCATCTTCATCAAGATGTCTTAAAAAACACATGATGATAAAGCTAGTTATACCAAAATCTTTTTCACCTTGAACTAGAGCATTGTGAATACCATTAATTACAGTTTCAAATTTGATACCTCGATCTGTATGAGTCTGTGGATCAAAAAATATTTCAGTATGTACAACATTTTGAGAGTGAATTTTTTTTAAATAGGCATAAGTCAGATCAAAGAAATCTTTCTCATGTAGTAAAACATTCGCTCCTTCGTAATAGATATCTAAAAAGGACTGTAGATTATGAAAATTATATGCCTTTTTTACTTCCTCAACTGAATTAAAGCGGGTTTTTACATTATTTCTTTTTCCAATTTCAAACATAAGTTCAGGTTCAAAAGAGCCTTCAATATGAAGATGGAGTTCGGCCTTAGGCAAGTCTTGAATAAATTTTTTCATCTCTCTATGGTGGCACAGGTAACTTGCTTTATTAATATGCTCAGCGTAAAATTAGCTATGGAAGGTTTTAGAGGTATTCTCTTTATTGGATTGTTTTTGCTTTTTACAGCGATTGAAACTAGATTTTCCTCTAGAGAAATGATTCATTCTTGGAATAGAAAAATTCATAATTTACTTTTTCCGATGGGTACAAACCTAATTTTTAGATTTCTCATTCCTTTATTAATGGTCTTTGGTTCAGAGATTCATTTTGATTTATTTGGATATTTTCATGTAGAAGGTTTTTTTAGGGTAATACTAGCTGTTATCATAATGGATCTTATGGTTTATATCCAGCATGTGATCTCTCACAAGATACCTCTGCTTTGGCGTTTTCATAGAATGCACCATAGTGATACAGAAATGGATGCAAGTACAGGAGTGAGATTTCATCCCATTGAGTTAATCTTATCTGTTTTTTATAAGTATCTTTGTTATTCTCTGATTGGGGTGGATGTTTTAGGTATATTCTTTTTTGAAGTAATTTTAAATGCTTCAGCGATGTTTAATCATATGAATATTTCACTACCTTCAAAAGTAGATAACTGGCTTAGCTATATTATTGTGACTCCTAATATGCATCTTAATCATCACCAGTCAGATTCTAAGTTTACAAATTCAAATTATGGTTTTTTTCTTAGTATTTGGGATCGCCTATTTAAAACTCATACAAAACATATCAATCAAAGTGTAGAGATAGGTCTTAAAGAATTTAGATCCGATCAAGATCAAAAAGTTTCTCAGCTATTACTTCAACCTTTTAAATAGTTTAACGACAATTCCTTTTTCCCTCTATACCTGTCCTGCATGTATTGGCATCATAATCCCAGCATCCACCATGATCCCAACAGAGTTCGTGCTCCATATAATCAGAATAGAAATAAAAATAAAAAGCTCCACAGAGAAGAACAAATACTATTAAAAGTGCGACTCGAATTTTCCTCATAGTTTATGCAGGATTTGAACTAGCAAAATACTCACAATCAATTTGATGATCTTTTTGAATTCGCTTCATTAATGCTTGAATACCAAATTGTTCGGTAGCATTATGTCCGCCGGCAAAAAAATGAATATCACTTTCACGGGCTTCATGCCAATCATGTTCACTCATTTCACCAGTTAGGTAGGCATCAAGACCAGCTCGTTTTGCTAAAATCCAATCAGAATTAGCACCTCCGGTAATTATTCCCATTGAACTTATAAGGGCATTTTCATCTGGAGTAGATAGAATTACATCGTGATTTAAAATATTTTTTAATTTTTCTTTAAGATCAGTTGCTTTAATTTTTGATTTAAATTTTCCAGAAACTCCTGTTGGGCTTCCTTTATAATCACCAAAAGGTTTAAGATCAACTAGATCAATCATCTTAGTAATCTCGAATGCATTACCCACTTCTAAACTTGCATCTAAAGGTAGATGAAATCCGAAAAGTGAGATGTCATTTTTTATTAAAGGTTTTACTCTTTTTGCAAAAGCTTTTGTTATAGTTTTTGTTCCATGAAAATGCCAGAACAAACCATGGTGAACAATTAAAGCTTGGCAGCCATTATTTATTGCTTTATTAATGCTTTCTGCAGTTGCACTTACGGCAAAGCCAATTTTTGAAATTTCTTCACTACCTTCAATTTGAAGTCCGTTGGGACAATAATCAGAAAAATCATAAATGTTTAATAGAGATTTTAAATATTTTTCAAGTTCAGATCTTTTCATATTTACTCCACGTAGTCAGAATTCATAAAAAATTTAACATTGGGATTTTTTTCAATTGCTAATTTTAAATCCCAATCAGATCGCGCTAAAAAACAAACTCTCTCTTTACCATCAAGGGCCATATAAAGGGAATTTGTCTGAGTGAACTCTTGCTCCGTTTTTTTGTCTTTAAATTTCAACCATCTAACTCCAGAAAATGTTCCTGGAGAGTAATCTGCATTTACATTATATTCATCAGCAAGACGAAACTTAACAACATCAAATTGTAAGAGGCCAACAGCTCCTAAAAACTTTTCACGAGTAGCGGTTCTTTCAAAAATTTGAGTAGCGCCTTCTTCAGATAACTGCTTTAAACCTTTATCTAAGTGTTTTGCTTTAAGAGGATCTTTTAGTTCTACTTTCATAAAAATTTCAGGAGCAAAACTTGGAATTCCTGTATATTGAATTGCTTCACCTTCAGTGAAAGTGTCACCAATCTGGTATTTACCCGTATCATGAATACCGATAATATCTCCAGGAAGGGCGTTTTCTACAATATCTCGATCGAGTGCTTGAAATATTAAAGGACTAGCTATTTTAACTTCTTTTCCTGTTCTGACATGAAAAATTTTTGAATTTCTTTTAAATTCACCAGAACAAACTCGCATAAAGGCAATTCTGTCTCTGTGCTTTTTATCCATATTAGCTTGGATTTTAAAAACAAAACCAGTAAATTTTTCTTCAGTAGGTAAAACCATACGTGTTTGGGCATTGGAATCAAATGGAGGAAGTTTTGCTGCTCTTTTTTGAGGAGTTGGTGCATTTTGAGTTATGCAATCGATTACGTCTTTAACTCCAAAATTATAGAGGGCAGTCCCAAAGAAAACAGGAGATTGTATTCCGGCTAAATATTCTTCTTTATCAAATTCAGGCATAAGACCTGAAAACATGGCAAAGTCTTCCATG
>CAYGTU010000107.1:0-10430 GCA_964352945.1 uncultured Bacteriovoracaceae bacterium | reverse complement strand
GATCTTGTTATGGCCAATAGAACAGTACTTGGAAGCTTAACTTCAAGAAACCAACAAATGGAAGATCATTACTTTGGAAGCATACCTGAAAGAGTTTTATCTTTTATGCAAGAAGTAGAATTTGAACTTTATAAGCTAGGAGTTCCGGCTAAAACAAGACATAACGAAGTTGCTCCAGGGCAATTTGAATTAGCACCAATTTTTAAAGATGCTAACGTAGCCGCAGATCAAAACCAATTAGTCATGGCAACATTAAAGGCAGTGGCCAATAGACATAATTTTGTATGTCTTTTGCATGAAAAACCATTTGCTGGGATTAATGGTTCAGGAAAACACGTTAACTGGTCAATAGGATCAAGTGATGGGGATAACTTATTTGAGCCAGGTGAAACACCACAGTCAAATACAAGGTTCTTAGCTGCTATTGCTATTACATTAGAGGCAGTTAAGAGACACGCTAAAATGATAAGAGCAAGTATTGCTTCTCATAGTAATGATCACAGACTTGGGGCAAATGAAGCTCCTCCCTCAATTATGTCAGTTTTCCTTGGGGATACACTAGATCAAATTTTTCATGCAATTGAAGCGGGGAAAACTTATTCTGGAACTGGAAGTTCAACTCTTGACTTAGGAGCGGCCCAATTAGCTTCTTTAACGAAAGATAATACTGATAGAAATAGAACATCACCTTTTGCTTTCACAGGTAATAAGTTTGAATTTAGAGCGGTAGGTTCATCAGCTCCTGTAGGAACTCCACTTACAATTTTAAATGCAGCCATGTCTGATATTCTTGAAGAAGCAAATAATAAAATTGAAAAAGAGTTAGCAGCTGGTAAAAAAATAAATGAGATTTTATCAACTCTAACCAGAGAATACTATATTGGAGCTAAAAACGTAGTTTTCAATGGTGATGGATATAGTCAAGAATGGTTAAGAGAAGCCGAAAAAAGGGGACTTCCAAATCTTAAAACTACAGCTGATGCACTAACTGCATACACTGAAGAAAAAGAAACACAGTTTTTAGTAAAACAAAATATTTTAAGAGCAAGTGAGATTGAAACAAGATTTAATGTTTTAGTAGAATCCTATATTAAATGGAGAGAGATAGAATTTGAAACTTTAATTTCAATGGTAGAAAAAGCGGTACTTCCAAGTGCATTTAGTTATAAAGAAAAGCTCGCTTCTTCAATTTCTCAAACGAATGCGATTGGAGAAAAATCAGGTGTAGAACTTGAGATTTTAAGAAATTTAAATCATAGCGTTGTCGCTCTTTACTCAAATCTTTCTGTATTAAAGTCGAATCTAGTTGATATTCATAAGGAAGAAGAAGCAGAAAAAGCTAAAACTATTGCCAATGAAATACTTCCACTGGCCGAAGAAATTGCTAATATTTCAAATACATTAGAGAAAATGGTTCCAGATGAACATTGGAATCTTCCAACTTATTTTGATATGTTATTTTTAAGATAATTACAAAAAAGGCCATCTATAATTAATAGTAGATGGCCTTATATACTTTAAATCACAGTTACGTGTAAAAACTTTCGACATATAAAAATTACAGCAATTCTAAGAAAATTTTCAACTCGATCAAATATCAATCTATAATTTTCCAAATTCATTATTCAAAGGAATATTTATGTTTAAAACGATCTCTCTTATTTTATCTCTTCTCTTAAGCACTTCATTTGCATTTGCTCAATCTAATGAAGAAATTCTCAAACAAATTGATCAAATCGAAGCTAATCATGATTACGATGCTAAAATTTTAGAATTTGTAAAAGATGGAAATAAGGATGGCAAACATACCTTAAAACATAAAAACTTTAAAAGAAACGCTGGAAAAGTGGGAAGTATTATTTCAACAAAAATAAACAAACCCTTTGTCGCTTCAGCCGGATTTTTAAGAGGTTTATTTCAAAAAAGTTCTAAAAATCAAGATCTTTATGCCATTTCAAGGTTAATCGTAAAGCATGAGCAAGAGATTGAAGATGCTATCGTTAACGGAATCACTGATGATAAGGGTAATGTTATTTTAGAAAGAGTTGCCACAATGGATGACTTAGAAGAAGCATTAAGTATTATCATCCCAGGAATTTTAACAAAGAAATTACTATTGATAATGACTGACGTTTTAGTTGAAGCTGGAGTTGATCTTGATCTTTCAAAAGTAACAAAACTTACAGACTTATTAGATTTATTTGAAGAATTAGATGAAGAGCAGCAAGCAACTATAATTGAATCAGTTGAAAAAATCGATATGGCGAAAGTAAATAACCATGAAGAGTTTGAAGATCTCAGATTATTAATGGGGGATCTTACTTCAGAGCAATTGTTTTCATTACTTGTAACAAGAGATTTAGAAATACCAGAAGAGCTTGAAGTTGAAGAAATTTTAAAGAAATTAGGATTGCAAACATCTATTGATTTAGTTTCAGGTGTAGTTCTGGGAAATATTGCTTCAAGTATAGTGCTTGGGCAAATTACAGGGGCACTTGGTGGGATTTATGCAACAGTAGCGATTGCATCAACAGCAACTCATGCTTTAAGTGTTACAGCTTGTTTAAAGAATTCAGATTTAATTGAAAATGATGATGATTTCGCAAGATTTTGTAGCTACGTAGTTTATGCTTCAGGAAATGAATTAGTGGTAGGAAGAAGTAAAGGATTTGTAGCAGGAAAAAATACAAGGCTTAAAATTGAAAAATTAGTTTCAAAAATTAAGGCAAATTTAAAAAGAGCTAATGAAAAAAGAAAAGCAAAAAGAGATATAAGAAGAAAGGCCAGAGCTGCAAAAAGAGAAGCTAAAGGGAAAAATTCTGATAATCTTTTAAAAAGAACTAGTACAAAAATTAAATCAATTTTTAAAAAATAAAAATTAAAAACAGAGATAATGCATTTAGTCTATTTTTAACACAAGGCACCTTATAAAGGTGCCTTTTAATTTGTTTCTTGACGAAAACCTCAAAAACCCTTACCCATTATATAGACAAGAATTTAATCCTTAAGGAATTGAGTAGAAAATGACTGATAAATACCTCGTGATCGTTGAGTCCCCAACAAAAGCAAAAACAATTCGTAAATTTTTACCAAGTAATTACATTATTGAAGCAAGTATGGGACATATTAGAGATTTGCCTCAATCTGCGACTCAAATTCCTGCAAAATATAAAAAAGAAGAGTGGGCCAAACTTGGTGTAAATGTAGAAAAGAATTTCGAGCCACTTTATATTATTCCAAAAGGTAAATCTAAAATTGTAACTAATCTCAGAAAGCATATGAAGGATTGCAAAGCTATCTATCTTGCGACCGATGAGGATCGTGAGGGAGAAAGTATATCTTGGCATTTACTCGAATTGTTAAAACCTAAGATTCCGGTTAAGAGAATGGTTTTTCACGAGATTACAAAGACTGCCATTAACAATGCACTAAAAGACTGTAGAGACGTTGATGAATCATTAGTAAAAGCACAAGAAGCTAGACGTGTTCTTGATAGACTTTATGGTTATACTTTAAGCCCACTGATTTGGAAAAAAATTGCCTATGGTTTAAGTGCAGGACGAGTTCAGTCTCCAGGAGTTAAATTACTAGTTGATCGAGAAAGAGAAAGAATCGTTTTTGATAAATCAACTTACTGGGATCTTAAAGCTAAGCTTCATCCTAAATTAAAAGATGCGAATAAAAGTTTTGAGGCAAAACTTTATAGTGTTGATGGAGTAAGAGTAGCGAGTGGTAAAGATTTTGACTCTACTACTGGTGAGTATAAAGGTAAGAATAATATTTTATTAGATGAAAAACAAGCACGTGATATTGAAAAGAAAATTAAATCAGCAGCTTGGAAAATTTCAAAAATGGAAGAGAAGCAATCAACTGCTCGTCCGACGATTCCATTCATAACTTCTACACTTCAACAGGAAGGAAATAGAAAATTAGGTTTATCGGCTAAAGATACAATGAGAGTTGCCCAAAAATTATATGAAAACGGGTTAATTACTTATATGAGAACTGACTCGCCAAACTTATCAAAAGAGGCGATTAGTGGGGCAAGAGCTCAAATTAAAGACTTATTTGGAAAAGAATATTTAAGTGATGAGCCAAGACAATATTCAGCTAAATCAAAAGGGGCGCAAGAAGCCCACGAAGCCATTCGTCCAGCAGGTTCAGATTTTGTTCATCCAAAAGATACAGATCTTAGTGGAAAGGAATTAGCTCTTTATGAATTGATTTGGAAAAGAACACTTGCTTCTCAAATGGCCGATGCTAAAAAAGCTACTTTAAGTGTTAAGATCACTGCTGGTGGATGTGAGTTTAGTGCTTCAGGGACTCAAATTATATTTCCAGGTTTCTTAAGAGTTTACGTTGAAGGTTCAGATGATCCAGAAGCAGCGCTTGATAACAAAGAAGTAATTCTCCCAGATTTTAAAGAGGGTGATACAGTTAATCTCAATGAACTTTCATCTCTAGGCCATGAAACAAAGCCACCGGCAAGATTTACGGAGGCTTCATTAATTCAAAAGCTAGAAAAAGAAGGCATTGGTCGTCCATCAACTTATGCAACAATCATTGGAACGATTCAAGAGAGAAACTATGCTCGTAAAGAATCAAATGCTTTAATTCCAACTTATACTGCTGTAGCCGTAGTGCAATTACTCGAAAAATATTTTCCAGACTTAGTAAATTTTAATTTTACTATTGATATGGAGGAAAGCTTAGATAAAATTGCCAGTGGAGAATTAGTTTGGACTGATTTCCTTAAAAAGTTTTACTCCGGAAAAAAAGGTTTAAAAGAGACTGTAGATAAAAAAGAAAAAGATATAAAACCAGAAGAATCGAGATCAATTATTTTACCTCAAATGGAAAAATCACATATCGAAATAAAAATTGGTCGCTTTGGTCCTTATATCATTTCAGGAGAAAGTAATGGGGAAGAGGTACATGCTTCCATTCCAGAAGAAATCGCTCCAGCAGATCTTAAGGTAGATGATATTGAAGAACTTATTGAGTCTTCCAAAAAAGGTCCCATTCCAATGGGAGAGCATCCAAAAACAAAAGAGAAAATTTATTGTCTGGTTGGAAGATATGGTGCTTATTTACAGCTTGGAGAAAAAACAGAAAAGAATCCTAAGCCAGTAAGAGGCTCACTTCCAAAACCATGGACACCAAAAACAATTACTTTAGAAATGGCCTTAAAAATATTATCACTTCCAAGAGAATTAGGAATTAATCCTGATAATAAAAAACCAATTTCTGTTAATAACGGAAGATTTGGGCCATATGTAGCTTGTGATGGTGAATTTAGATCACTTAAAAAAGATGATGATGTTTATACTGTTACTTTTGAAAGAGCTCTTGAAGTTTTCAGAGAGCCTAAAAAAGCGCCTAGAGGATCAGCTCTAATTAAAGAATTTGGAAAGCATCCTAAGACGGGCAAGAAAATGACTTGTTATGATGGTAAATATGGACTTTATTTTAAATATGGAACTAAAAATATAACAATTCCTGAAGAAATGAGAGATCCAAAGAAGATAGAGGCCCTTGCAATTGAGCAAGTGACTGAAATTATTAATGAGGCATTGAATTCAAAATAATGAGAAAATGAGATAAGCTCTTAAAAACGGGTTGACATCTATGACCAAAAATTTTAAATTGCATGTCTATTAATTGTAATAAATATAATTAAACATAAGGTAAAACACTATGAAAAAAGATATCCATCCAAACTACAGAGAAGTACTTTTTAAAGATATTTCTGTTGATTTCCAGTTCATTACAAGAAGCACAATTGAGTCAAATGAGACAATTGAATTCGAAGGAACAAAATATCCATTCGTAAAAATCGATATTTCTTCAGCTTCTCACCCTTTCTATACAGGAACACAAAAAATTCTTGATACTGAAGGAAGAGTTGATAAATTTAACAAGAAATTCAAAAGATCAATTAAACTATAAATATAATTTAAATTTCAAAAATAAAAAAGCTCCTTTTTCAAGGAGCTTTTTTATTTGTATTTAATTTTTTAGTGATCGTGAGTATGTTCGTGTTCGTGTTCGTGAGAATGACCATGATCGGGTAGTTCAGTATCACAGTGATCGTGAACATCGTTACAACAATGGTCGTGCTTTAAGATATGTTTATAGTGAGCGTAGATTAAAGTAATACTTCCAACAACAGAAAAAAATGTTTCCAAGATTTTATTTTGCGAATTGTGAATGAATAAAGTTCCAATTGCGATAATTGTTAAAGCAACGACAGGAAGTATAAAAATTTTAGGTTTTTTATGTTTAAGATATGTCGGAACAAATGCCATAAGAGCAGTAAGTGAAATAAATATTAACATATAGCTATGAAACTTTTCTTCCAAAACATCATTCATTAGGCTTGGAAAGAAGGCAAAAATAAACGGAAGTGTAAGGCAGTGGATTACACAGAGCCCAGATAAAAAAATTCCAATTCGATCCCAAGTACTTTTCAAGACATTCCTCAATTGATTGCAGATCATCTTCTACTAAAATAGCCGCAATATTCCAAGAGATATGATTTAATTGCGCATATTCCTAGTGGTCGTCTATTAAAATCCAATACATACATTTAGCTGGGATTGCTTAAAAGTTAGACACCCCCATGAAATATTCAGCTGATAAGCCTCTATAAGTCTTTAGAATTACAAGTCTTTTTTGGCAGTTACTTTGCAACTATCAACATTGATATTTTAAATTCCGGGGGGAATGATGAGTAAAATTTGGATAATTTGGGCAACGGCTTTTTTCGCTTTAAACTCTTGGGCGGTTTGTTTTACTGATGCTCAGGTAGCTAAAAAAGTTGATTCAGATGGAGAGTCGCTATGTACTCGCTTTGAGGGTGGAGATGCCTATTGTAGTAAGCGCTATGGATCCAAATCTGGGCGTAAAGCTTATATCACCACTTCACTATGCTCATATAGTGCTTATAGTTCAAAAGTTAGATCTCGCTCAAGTTTAGTCGTAGCTTCGGCCTTAGATGAAATTGAAGTAATGCTTAAAAGATATGATAGAACATCAGTGAACGTATGGTCTCATATTGAACTTTCATCATTTAATCAATTTACTACAGGTGATACAAAAGCCCTTTTTGATAAATTCAATACAGCTTCTGAAGAGCTTTATAATTTTTCAAAAAATGTTCCAGAAATTAATTCAAAAGATGGTGTAGATGCTATCGAGTACGCTCGAAAATACTACGGACTCTTAACACAAATCCATATGCTTTACGCTAAAACAGCTCACGAATCAGGGAATTTAAAAAATTGGAGCTGGAATATTTTTAATAAATTAAAATTAAAATTAGCTAAAGTAATAGGTTTAGAATTAGCTATTCGTTATGGACTTAAAGCAAAACATATTGATGAATTCACACTTGAATTCGTAGTAGGTGAAACAGACAAAATTCAGTGGGAATTTTTAGCAATAAGTAGTCCTGAAACAAAAACTGATTATGCCAAACTAGTTCAGCATTTATCCCTTCAGCATATTTTAACAAATCACTATGCAGTTAAAAGAATGATGACGACTAAAAGATTTTCTGAAGCAGAAGCTAAAGTTGATACCCCGAACGTAACGACATGTGGAAATGATTTACTTTCATATAGATCAAATGGAACTTATGGATCAAACGGATCCATTTCAACTATTCCCTATTATAAAGAAACTGAAGAGTATGATTTCTATCATTTCACTTACAAGAGATATATTAACAAAATAATTGAAGATCTTTTTGAAACAGATATGGCCACTGAAACGAATGTTTATAAATGGCTAGATGAAGTTTTAGTTAGTTCTGGAATTAAAGAATTTTTAACTTCTCAAGAAATTGTTATGAATGAAGAAACAGGAGAAGAAGATCTTATAGGTGCAGGTTGGTCTCTTGAGCAATTTAATGAGTGGTCAGTACAAGTTGGTGAAGCAATAAGAGAAAATGAAAAAGTTTTCTGGACTCAAAGTCAGGAGCAAATAGCTGTATCACTATTTCCTGGTGATAAATTAACAAAAGAAAATATTATTAATAGAGTTATAGAAGATTCAGTGAGAATTCGTTCTGAAGCTATACAGAGAACAACGGAGATGATTTTTAGTAAATGGGAAGGAAGTATTCAAGCAGCTGTCTTAAAAAGTATGGCCAATAGAATTCTTACTTGGTCAGAAAGTTATAAGACTAGAGCAAAAGCTGTTCTTGCAAAAACATTAGAAACACTAGAGTGGAAAGAAACGGAAAAAGCAAAGAAATATGACCTGAAAATGAAAGAAGTGATCGACATCTTTAAAGTGTCTGCTCACGCTATTTATTATGCTAAATACAAGAAACTGAGAAGTAATCTTCGAGATAAGAATAATGTATTAATAGATGATATTAATCCAAGAACTCCGCAAGAGCTTAGAACTTATTTTGAGGGTGTAAAAGGGGCGGCAGAAAACTATAAACTTCATTATTCAACGGTATTAAATGAAAGTCATGATGCAATCATTGATGAAATTTTTGAAAAAGTGAATAAAAAATACGAAGCCAAAGTAAAAGCAACCCAGGAAAAGACTGATGGAACAGTATTAAAAGTTAAAGAACTTCCAAATATTCTCTATGATATATTAGTCGATGTATTTAAAGAATATGCAAAAGAAAATCCATATGATTTTTATGAAAAAGAAGTGGTTCCATCATACCAAAGAGAATTAGATCAAAGAAGAGTTATACAAGCTGATAATACAAGAGTCGTATTATATACTCCAATCTATGAAATTCCAAAAGTAGATTATAGCTCACCACCTCAAGAAGATTTTTCAAGTGGTGGCCCAAGAAATGTTAATGATATTTTAAATGGCGTTAAAACTAATAAAGGTGTAGCACCAACAAATTTTTCAAAAGCATTAACAGCTCCAGCTGATTCAGTTGGGTCTAATAAATCTTTTTATGATCAAATGGCAGGAAATTTAGCTTTAAAAGATAGTTTAAGACAAGGCTTTAAGAAAAAATCACAAAGCTTAAGACCAATGGTTGCTCAAAATTTTAATACAGATGCCAATGGTAATGGTGGTATTTTAACTCAAGTAGAACTTGGAAGTGACGCTGAAGTTTATGATACGAAAGCTCAAGTTATTTATCATATTGCTTCTATCTTGAGATTAAATTATTTATGGGATGTAGATGCTGCTCAAAAAGCGAAAGAAAATAAACTAAATGATTTTTGGGGTAACTCAAGACAATACTTAAATTCAGCAGCTCATAAGCCTGCTGCCTTTTTTGATGATGCTAAAGGTAAATTAGCACTTGCTCAGCAAATGATTCAACAAGCAGTAACAGGTGCGCCACTTTTAGGAATGGATAATGAAACTTGGATTAAGTCAGCGAAAGTTAGTGGTGGAAGTGGAAATTATTCTTCATCTACCATAACTCAAACAACAGTAAAAGAGACACAAGTTGTTTATCAGAAAATGCTTGAAACATATAAGGGTGGAGGAGTTTTTGACGAGACAACTTTACAAGGACTTGTTAAGAAAATAGTTGTTCAAGCAAATAAACAAATGAAAGGTAAAGTTAAAACTTTTTGTCAGGCAGATTATTCAAATTATAAGTATCAATCAATTAATGGATCAAATCCATATAGGGAAATGTTTAATGGAGTTACTGAAGTTCGTGATGGGCTAAAGGCACCTGCTGCTCAAGATCCAAATCTAGCTAAAAAAATGGCTCGTCTTGATAATGAAGTTAGAAAAGACATGAGAGGCACGAGTGAGATTATTGCTGAAGATTGGGATGATTTCTTAATGACCTTTATGGTAATTCTTATCATTGTTTCAGTTTGTGTTATTCCATTCTTAGGATCTGCGCTAGCACTTTCTCCAGCATTTATTATGGGATTAAATTTAATTGTTGATGGAGTGGATTTGGTAATAACTGCAACTCATATTTACGCTAGAGCAAATCAATATTTTTATGAAATGCCGGCTCAGATTAAATTTCAACAGGCCCTTGCTGAAACACAACTTGATTCAAATAATCTCACAACTTGGGAAAGTGTAAGAACAAATAAATCGGCAATGAAAACACAGCAAACAATGTTTATCGCCTTTCTTCCTCTAGAAGCAATTGTTGGTGTGCAGTTTAGAGCATCACTTTTAAGATTTACTGGTTCAAAAGGATCAAAAATTCTTAAAAAATGGGGTTTAAAAACAAAAGGCTGGGGAAGACCAGCAGAAACTGTAATGCAGCCAACAGCAACTAAAGCTTTAATTAAAGAAAATGGAGTTATCGGTGGATTATTCGTTAAGGCTAAAAACTCTGTAGATAATGCGATCTCGTATATGCCTCGCTATACAACCATGACTGCAACTGAGTTAAAAAATGTTGCAAGAGTGGGGTTATATTATGTGGCAGATCAGGGTGGCGTGGTAGGGTGGCCGGG
>CAYGTU010000106.1:0-10562 GCA_964352945.1 uncultured Bacteriovoracaceae bacterium | reverse complement strand
TCAAACTTTTTCTCATCGTTGCTCATCAGATGTATATTGTATCTGCTTGCTTTGTTGCTTTCAGTGGATTTCATGATGATATTATTAAGCCTGATTTAACAGTGGATCAAAAAAATAAAATAATACCTTTAATGTTAGGGCAAATGAAAGCTATCTGTGCTGCAACTTACTGCCACGCAAATGGAAAAGATTTTGTACCAAGTAATCCAAAATTAGATTTTGTTGCTGACTTTCTCTATATGATGAATGGAGTAGAATCTAGCAAAGATATAGTTAAGGCATTAGATGTCTTACTTATTCTTCATGCCGATCATGAGCAAAACTGTTCAACAACAACAGTTAGGATAATAGGGTCAGGAAAGGCAAATTTATTTGCAGCTATCTCTGGAGCGACGAATGCATTATGGGGACCTCTTCATGGTGGAGCAAATCAAGCAGTTTTAGAGATGCTTGAAGAAATTGATAAAGATGGTGGAGGCTATGAAAAGTTTATAGCTAAAGCAAAAGATAAAGAAGACCCATTTAAATTAATGGGATTTGGACATAGAGTTTATAAAAACTTTGATCCAAGAGCTAATGTAATTAAAGCTTATTGTGATGAAGTGTTAAAAACATTAAAGACACATGATCCAATGCTTGAAGTAGCTAAAGGTCTTGAGGAAACAGCTTTAAAAGATGAGTATTTTGTTTCTCGTAAATTATTTCCCAACGTAGATTTCTATTCAGGTATCATTTATAAAGCATTGGGAATACCAACAAATATGTTTACTGTAATGTTTGCTCTTGGACGTCAACCTGGTTGGATTGCTCAATGGAAAGAAATGATTGAATTGGAAGGACAGCGAATTACAAGACCTAGGCAAATTTATGTGGGACAAACCTCTGTAAAGTATACGGAGATCGATAAGCGCTAATATATGGATATTAACCATAGTGATTTAATAAGTTCATCCTTATATGAATTTAAAAGTGAGTCAGAGTTAGTTAGCTCGATTGAAGAAATTTCCAAAAATTTTGTCTTTGATAGAAATAAAATTGCAAATTACCGTGAAGATAAGAGGTTAGTCTCAGCTTACTATCAATTCTTTTTCCCGACTAATGTTTTAAAGCTTGAAGAATTTTTCAAACGTATTGATTCCAGTATTGTCTCGGAAATAATCAAAACAGATTTTATCGATTTTGGTTGTGGCCCAGGTACATTTGGAAGTGGGTTATTAAATCTATTTCCAGATTTTTCAAATAAAGTTTTTGAAGTTGATCTATCCAATACGATGCTTGAACAAGCTAAAAAAAGTCATGAATATTTTTTTAAAGATAAAAATTTTATTTATTTAAATGATTATAAAAAAATAGATTCTACCAATCTAACATTGTTCTTTGGAAACTCAGCTAATGAAATGGAAGAAGACTTAATAAAAGAAGTTATTACTAAATTAAACCCAAACTTTATTATTTTCATGGAACCTGGTACTAAGGATTCATTTAGTAAAGTTATAGCAATGAGACATTATTTACTAGCTAGGAAGTTTAATTCTATTTATCCTTGTAATTCAAATAAAAAATGTCCTCTTCAGTTTGATGAACAAGATTGGTGTCATCAATATTTTAAAGTGAGCTATGATCCCTCGATTGAAAGGATCACACAAAAAGCAAAAAAAGACCGCCGCAGTCTACCAGTAGTCTCTCATCTTTATGCTAAGGATATTGAACCTGTAGCAAAGGCCATTATTATTAGAGCATACGGAGAATCTAAATTTGGGAAAGAATTTGAAGTCTGCACCGAAGATAATACAATTAACAGAGTTCAAGTACTTTTTAGGGCCATGGATAAGTCCCAAATGAAGGATCTTTCAAATTTACTGGCCGGGGAAGAAATCAAATACGAAATTATAAAGAAAATTGAAAAAAACTTCTTCAGGGTAAAACTAATATAGTTATTTCAATTACTTACACCTTTGAAAAGTTTACACTCTTACTTATACATTATTCCTAATTCATGTAGGATGAGCCCACTTAAACGCTGTATAGATGGAGAGAAGAGATGTTAAAAGTGAATAGTTTATTAATGAGTGGTTTAGTTTCAACGTTATTAGTTTCAAATGCCTTTGCAATGAAATTTTCAAGTAAAGTTTCATTAAATAGAGTAGATACTATAAAAGAAGATCTTGAATATTTAAAAACATTAGATGGTTCACGAACTGCAAACACTTTCTATCAAACGATATTTAAGGAAAGTAAGCTAAATGGTGAATCTCTTGCGAAATGGCTTGACCAAAGATTAAAATATATTGTTGAGCAAGATTTCAATCCAATTGAAAAAAATGAAGTTTTTATTCTTGGTAAACTTGTTAAAGATGAAAAAAATAGTGGTGTTAGAAATAAAGTTGAGCGTTATTCGGAATCATATATTGATCAAGAGTTAGCTTCTATCTTCACTGAAACTGCTAAGCAAAAAGAAAAGAATTTAAATGCAATGAATGAAGCTGTTGTAGTAATGAGTAATTACGGGACTGCTTTATATTCCGTTTCTATTAGTACAAAATATTTACTTGGTTTAGAACTTCATACTCATGAAAATGGTTTAGAGAGAATAATAATTGATTCTCCAAGGGTGGGAATTGCTAAAATTGGGGAAGGGCTTTTTCAATCAAGATTAAGTGATAAAACAATAGATAGCTATGGAATGAAAAAGGATGAAGTTGATGGAATGAATAGATCATCTCGAATAACTACTTACTTACATGAAGCTCGTCATAGTGATGGTACTGGTTCTGATTTAGGTATGGGGCATAGCTTATGTCCAAAAAAACATGACTACGCGGGATTATATGCTTGTGAAGACGCAGTTAATGGACCCTATGCAATTAATGCAGCTATGTCTTTTGAGAGTTATGTAAATTGTAGTAACTGTAGTGAAAATGAGAAAGTATATTATCAAATGACATTAGCTGATGCTTGTTCAAGAATTGTTGATTCAACAAAAAAAGATATGTGTAAAGATTGTAATGATAAAGCGACACAAGAAAAAGTAACGGAAGGTATTATGAATTGTGTTAAAGCAATGTCAAATAAGTCGGGATTAAGTTTTCAAGACCTATTAAAAACATATAATTATAAAGTTAAAAATTCAGATACTGAGAATGTTTTAAGTGCGACAGGTATATAAGCTTCTCGGATTTCTATTTTTAGTAGGAGTGATAATCGCAGGATTAACACTCCGAAATACTAAACAAACGGGTATTTTAAATAATACAATAGAAACTCCTGACACTAAGGTGAGAGGTCAGGAAAAAAGTAATCAAAATCTCAAGGATAAGCCCTCATCGAAGATAGAAAATAAAATTGAAATAGAAGAAGAAAGCTTTGCTATCAAAGCTCAAGATGATTTAAAAAATCTTTCTTCTGAAATTTTAAATTCAAAAGAATTAGTTCATAATCCTGCTCCAGCTTTTCAAAAAGCGGCATTCATTATTGGTTCAGTAATGGAAAAAGATAAAGAAACTCAATCTAAGTTTTTTAGAAACTGCCAAAGCGATAGCAAACTTAATAGAACAATTCGTTTTATTTGTGGTCAAAAAATAGAAGAATTAGGCTTATAATCTTTATACCTTATTTTGAATTAACTCTTTCTGACTCTCATTAAATAAGTGAAGCGTCTGTGTAGGAAAAGCAAATTCAACCCCCATCGATTCAGCTAATTTAATTATATTCATAATTAATTTGTGTCTCTCAGCAAGTTCTACGGCCCTATCAGTTGTATTAAAAAAGACATAAAGGTATATATCTAAGCTACTTGCAGACATTTCATGAAGATATACGTGAAAGCTAGGATTATCTGCTAACTCCTGATTAAGAATTAGGTTTCTAATTCCTTCACAGAATGCTTCTATTTTATCTGGAGGAGTATCATATTGGATGGCCACTGAGGTATTGAATCTTCTTCTAACTCTTTTTCCTAGATTATCAATATGTACGTTTGTTAGTTGGCTATTAGGTATTGTAATTATTGAATCATAGAAAGTTCTGATTTTAGTTGATCTAAAGCCCACTTCTTCAATAGTTCCTGTAACATTGTTATTTATAGTGATTCCATCACCAATTTCAAAAGGGCGATCTAGTAGAACTGTTAGTGATCCAAATACATTGGCGAGAGTATCTTTAGCTGCTAGTGCGAAGGCCAAACCACCAATACCAAGACCTGCTACAATATTTGTAATATCAAAAGTCAAACTTTGAGCAATGACGACAAATCCAATAGTATAAGTCAGAATAACGGCAGACTTTCTTAAAAGAGGAATAAGGATATCATCAAATTTATCAACTGTTTTATCAGCTTTATTTTGAAAGAAGATAGCTATGATATTTATGGCATGATGCGTGGCCCTTGTAATACTTATTGCAAAAGTAATATGAGCGAGGCGAAGTAGTATATTTAAAATTGACGGCTCTAGTTCAATTACTTGAATCAAGAAATACCAAATTATTGAAAAGGCCATTACGCCAAAAGGTTTCATAAATTTATTTTCAATTTTTGCATCAAGTGTCATTTTTCTTTTTGCGAGTTTTTTCACAATAAAACTTCCAATAAGAATTCTTCCAATCATCTCACCAATAAAACCAATGATAATAATTAATAGAATGCCTAGCCACTGCCCATTTAAGAGTAAAAATCTTCTCTTTCCCGTCCAGGCAGGAAATTTTTTCTTAATTTTTGTTTTCCATGTTATTAGTTCTTTAACATCTTCCACTGTATCTTGATCTTTTAAATATTCGCTTAAATAAGTAATGCTATTACTGGTTTCTTTTGAAATAAGCCAGTTTTCCTCTACTTTAACAAAGGATATTTCTGTATGATAAACCTCTGAATTAATTTTTACTTTTCTCTTTAAATAGGTCCATTTTGTTTCATTTGTTTTTGCAGGAATATTTTCGTAGTTTACTTTTTCAATTCGATCAAGGGCATTAACAAGTTTAGTTGAAATATCTTCTACATTTAATGGGATTTCATTCTTTTCTAAAATAGCTTCTAATTTATTATAAATAGTTTTTTTATTTTCATGGTTTTTTACAGCAACCATATGTTTTAGAAATGTTTTAAAACTATTTCTTGGACTAGATAAATCAAAAAATATCTCGGCTCTAACAGTGAAAGTGAGTAGGGTAAATAAAAGGATGATAATTTTCATGAAAAGCCTCTATGTAGTTGAATTTACTTATACTTTTTACCTTAAAAGGTTCAATTATAAAAGTAAAAATACGCACTTTCATTGACATCAGCTTAATCAACACCAACTTGTATAGGAACTGAACAAGGAGTTGTTTATGAATAATTTTGACAATATAGTGATGGGAGCAATGGAAATTGCGCAGTCCAATGCATTAGAACGAAATAATTCGGAGCTAACACATTATCATCTTCTTTATGGATTAATTTCAAATCCTAATAGTTGGCTAAGTAAAAAAATCATTGATCAAAAAGATAATATTATTTCTCAATTAAACCAAGTTCCACAGCTTGGAAAGCAAGCTTCAATTACTGATTTGAAAGCTAGTCCGAGATTATCTGAATGGTTAACATTTGCTTCTGGAAATGCCGCTAAAGCAGGAAAGCAAGAGATAGCAGAAAAAGACTTAATAAAGTTTATGCCTAAATTTTTTCCTGAATTAAAAATTGATTATTCTCAACTCAACGAATTGGATGAACAATTAGAGCGTCCCGCATTCCTTCTTGATTTAAATGAGTTGGCAGAAGAAAATAAATTAGATCCAGTTATAGGAAGAGGAAAAGAAATTCGCGCGGTTGTAGAAATTCTAGGCAGAAGAAGTAAAAATAATCCTGTCTTGGTTGGATCAGCTGGAGTAGGTAAGACTGCAATTGTTGAAGGTCTCGCAGAGAAAATATTTAAAAATGAAGTACCAGATATTTTAAAAGGCAAAAGAATTTATTCCATGAATTTAGGTGAATTAATGAGTGATACTAAGTATCGCGGAAGCTTTGAGAAAAAAATCCAGGAACTGTTAAAATTTATGAAATCTCAAAATGGTCAGGCCATATTATTTATTGATGAGATTCACCAGTTAGTGGGAGCAGGAAAAACCGATGGGGCCATGGATGCGGCCAATCTTTTAAAGCCAGCGCTTGCTCGAGGTGAATTACATTGTATAGGTGCTACAACCTATGATGAATACCAGAAGTATATTTTAAATGATTCTGCATTAGAAAGAAGATTTAGAAGTGTAACAGTAAATGAGCCGACTATTGAAGATAGTGTTGAAATTCTAATGGGATTAAAAGAAAAGTTTGAGTTACACCATGGAATCAAAATAAGTGATGATGCTATATTTGGAGCTGTTAAGCTTTCAGATCAATATTTAAAAAATAAAAATCTACCAGATAAAGCAATCGACTTAATAGATGAGGCAGCAAGCTCATTAAAACTATCGGCTCAAAGTTTACCGAGCGATGTTGAAGAAATTGCTTCTGAAATTAGATCTAAGAAGATTCTTGCTCAATTTGAAAAAAATAATGATTTAGATAAAGAGATTAAAGAATTAGAGGAAGTTTATAATAATAAAAAGGGTAAATGGTTAAAAGAAGTTGAAAAGCTAAGAGAGATACAGAATATTAGTGAGAAAATTGATAAGTATAAATATGATCTTGAAAGAGCACAAAGAGATCAAGATTATGAAACAGCTTCAAAGATTAAGTATTCTTTGTTGCCAGAATTAGAAAGTCAGAAAAAAAGTTACTCTCACGAATGGGTACTAAATCGCGATCATATTGCTAGAGTTATTTCTCGAGCAACCGGTATTCCAAAAAGTAAAATATTAAAGACCCAGCAAGAAAAAGTATTAGGTCTAGAAAAGTATTTAGCAAAGTATGTTTATGGACAAGATGATGCCTTAAAAGAAATAAGTGAAACACTTTATACTTCTTTTGCTGGACTTAAAGATGACTCAAGACCACTAGGATCTTTTCTTCTCAAAGGGCCGACTGGTGTAGGGAAAACAGAAACGGCTAAAGCGATCAGTAGATTCTTATTTGATAATGAAGATAATATAACGAGAATAGATCTCTCTGAATTTTCAGAAAAACACTCAGTGGCAAAACTGATTGGGGCCCCTGCTGGGTACATTGGATATGATGATGGAGGAATTCTGACTGAAGCGATTCGACGAAAACCTTTTAGTGTTATCTTGTTTGATGAAGTAGAGAAAGCGCATAGAGATTTTTCAGATATTCTACTTCAAATTTTAGATGATGGAAGGTTAACAGATAATAAAGGGAGAACAATAGATTTTAAAAATACTATAATTCTCTTAACAACAAATTCAAAAAATCTAGATCAAGATTTTAAGCCAGAGCTTTTAGGAAGATTAGATGGGATTTTAGAATATAAACCATTAGACGAGACTATTTTAGATCAACTCATTGAAAAAGAAGTTAATTTACTTAACAATAGAATTAAATCTAAAAATATTACTGTTGAATTAACAGATGATTTAATTAAGCGAGTAAAACTTCAAGGCTATGATATGAACTTTGGAGCAAGGCCTTTAAAGGGAGTCTTTAATAAAGTTTTACTAAGACCGTTATCAGTTGAGTTTTTGAAATCTGGAGCGGAAAATTTAAAATACATAGCAGATTATAAAGATGAGAAGGTTTTATTTACGACAAGTAATATTTAAAAAGTACCGAATACGTAGGGTTTACCCGAGCTATTTTTAAAAGTTCTATTAAGAGTAGTGAGGGTAATTTCTCCTGCGGGAGTTTTTATTTCACTTGTTACTTTTGAATATTTTATATCAAAACATGTAAACATATCCCAAACTTGAGCAAATGTTTTTTTGTCTTTCCAACCTTGATAAGTAGGCTTTGAATCATTTGGTCTGTTGGTAATTTTTCTTAAGCTTGGATTTAGATAGGTCGTATTATAATCAGATAAATAAAGAGGGTAATTACTTTCCATAAAACTGTCTAGCTTTAAGATCTCTTGAAAATTTGAATTGATGACGCTTTCAATTTCTCCATTATTAGCTAAGTCAAAAAAATTACTACTTTTTGTCGATTCAAAAATAGTTTTTAAACTATCTTCTGATAAATTAAGAATTTCAAAATTTTCTGGAATAAAGTTTGGTACTTCTGGGGAAGAGAGTTCACTGAATTTAATTTTTAAAATTTGTGATAACGAAAATAACATCTCAAGGCTAGGGGAAGATTCAAGTGCTTCAATTCTTTGATATTTTCTATGACTAATATCAAGCTTTTTTGCCATCTCTTGCTGACTGATACCTAGATGAGCGCGATTGTACTTTATTTTAAAAACTACTCTTTCTAAATTTAGTTTATTATCCAGAATAATGCGATCAGTGTTTAGTTCAGTCATAGATGAATTTTACTCATGGGAGTTTTGTTGTCAAATCAATAATTCTGAAGAGTATTCGGCGCGTTAGTCGTTTGATTAGTCTACAGATAACTCGGCGCTCACACTTGATGAGTCACCACCCTTAGAGGATTCACCCCAGGTTGCGAGTATTCTTTTATCTGAATTAGTTACTTTATCACCAGTCTTAATCGCTGCAAAGGCAGTGTCTGTTGCAATTACATTTATAACGTTACTAGCAAGAAAGTCTGCCTCAGTGCTTGAGTCGCCCCCATAAGAAGCGGGTCCCCAAGTAATAACTTTTCCAGAAGTATTAATTGCAGCAAAACAATGTTTATTAGGAATAATTTTTACAATATTTACTAACTCACCTGCAACCGCAGAAGAGTCTCCACCATAAAATGAATCTCCCCAGGTAATAACTTTACCTTCATCTGCAATCGCAGCAAATGCACCATCTGTCGAAACTATTTCTTGTACATCTTCTAACAGAAATGCTGACACACCAGAGGAATTTCCACCATAGTTATTATTACCCCATGTAGTAACTTTTCCTTGAGTATTTATTGCAGCGAATGCTCCAAGCTTTGTTGAGTATATTCTTTCAGTGTTCACGAGATCAGAAGTAACTCCAGAGGAATTTCCCCCATTAGTTGAATCCCCCCAAGTTGATACCGAACCAGATTGATTTATGATAGCAAAGGCTTCATTTGTACTCGCAATATCTGCCACATTAATTTTAAACTCAGAAAGTATTGAAGAGCTATTGCCACCTTTACTTGCATCTCCCCAAGTTACAAATTCCAAATCATTATTCTTTATTGCCACAAATGCATGTTGATTAGAAAATAAACCTATAACGGATTCATCTAAAAGCAAAGCAACAGAACTTGAATCCCCGCCATTATTTGCATCACCCCAAGTAATGACTGATTTCTCTTCAGTTAGTGCTGCAAAGGCAGATTGGGTTACTGATAAACTGGTAATAGATTCAAGTTCAGAGCTTACAGAACTTGAATCTCCTCCATTACTTGCATCACCCCAAGTTACAACAGAACCATCTTCTAGTAGTACTGCAAATGCAGAATTATTAAATTTAATTTCAATGAAATTTGAAAAATTTATACCTGATAAAGAATTTGAATCTCCACCTTTGCTCTGGTCCCCCCAAGTAAATAAGGAATTTTTAGAAAATAACGCGAATGCAGAATTATTTGAGATTAGAGTTTTAACAACATCATCTTCAAAAGAATAGTTATCTAAGGCTGTTCCAATGTCTCCACCAACTGAAGAGTCCCCCCAAGAGAGTATCTTTCCATCATTAGTTACAACAGTAAAAGCACCAGCAGTTGCAGCGTAATTTGTTATGGCAAATGGTTCAACGTAAGGGACGGTTTTGAATTTTATCTCACTACTTCCAATAGGTCCTAGACAAGAAGCAAGGCTTATTAAAATAGCAATTTTTATAATAAAAAATTTCTTCATGCTTTTACCCTTACTCCCAATATCCTTTTCGAAATAATAGGCAGTTAACTTTAATAGTAGAGCCCTATAATCAGCAATATGCTCTTGTAATCTATTATAGTATAGCTTTATAAAAACCTCGTAATTTCAGATACTTGCAGTTTTTAAAGAGGTAATCATGGATTTTTTAGCCTTAAAAAGCTGACAATCTAGAAAGACCAGATATTAAAAAGGTCTCTTAGTTTTTCTTTTTCAAAATCTGGAAGAGGGTTTTCATCAAAACTGAGATGAGTAATAGGAAGGTAATTTAGAACTTCAGGTATTTTTATAAACTGATTATTATCTAAAATTAATTTTCTTAAATCTTCCATATAGATCATTTCATCAGGAAGTTTTGTTAGCTTATTTCCAGCAACGAACAGAGCTTGCATTGCTTTTAACTGATAAAGTGAACTTGGGATTTCTTCTAATTGATTTTCAGATAAATTAACAACTGTAATTTTGTAGTTTTCAGCAAGAGACATTTCTACTTTTTTAATAGAGCAACCTTTAAAGTCTAAATGTTCAAGGCTTGGATGAATAAAAAGACATTGATTCATCACGGTCAGAGCTTTTGATTTGATAGATATTTTTTTTAGTTTACCTAATTCTTTAATCCAATCAGGTATATGATCAATTTTATCTCCCTTAATATAAAGCTCTTCAAGATAGGGA
>CAYGTU010000105.1:0-10590 GCA_964352945.1 uncultured Bacteriovoracaceae bacterium | reverse complement strand
CTTTAATCCCTAGACTTTTTATATCTTCATTAAAATTATCCGTTGAATTCCAAGGAGAGAATAAAGAAATTTCGTCTTGAATTTCCATTATCATTTCATTTAAATCAAAATCACTTGAAACTATTTTAAAATCAAGATCAACCTCAAGTGGTTTTTCATCGCCATTTTCGAGAGCTTCACGCTTCATCGTAACTTGTTTTAATTTTTTAATTCTTTGGTTAAATCCAAGAGATTCTAAAAATTCGATAAGATCATCATCCGGAGCAAATCTAAATTTAAAATCATCTGGAGTGACTCCTAAATTTAAATTAGTAACAATTGTTACTAATTTTTTTGATAAAAAAGCATCTTCAACATGTTCAGTAAAAGCTTCAATTACTCTCTTACCTTTTAATTTTTCTACGTTATCAATAATATTTTCTAATGTTCCGTACTCTTCTAAAAGTTTAGAAGCTCCTTTAGCCCCTATTCCGCGTAGCCCAGGAATATTATCTGAAGCATCTCCAATCATAGAAAGATAATCTACAATCTGGTCAGTCTTAACTCCCATTTTTTCAAATACTTCTTTCGGCCCATACATAACGTCTTTCATCGTATCAAGCATTTTTACTTTATCTGTCACAAATTGCATTAAATCTTTATCGCTTGATACTATAAAAATTTCATCAAACTGATCTCTAAATTGAATAGCAGCACTTCCAATGACATCATCTGCTTCATAGGAATCAACTCTAACCTGAGTAAGTTTCATCTTATCAATCATGGTATCAATAAGACCAAACTGAGGAATTAAATCCTCAGGTGGCTCACCACGATTTGCTTTATATTCTTTATAAACTTCATTTCTAAAAGATCCACCTTTGGTATCTTTAGCTACAATAACGTGAGTTGGTTCATAATTTTCAAATAATTTTATTAGCATTCCAAGGACTCCACTAACTGCATTGGTTGGTGTTCCATCAGGTGCTGAAAAATTTCCTTTGATTGCAAAGAACGCTCGAAAAATAAAACTCGAGACATCAACAATTGCTAATTTTGTTTTTTTCTTAGACATAAAAGCTCCAAATATTTAGAGCCCTATCATAGATCAAATGAAGCTATTTATCACTAATTGATTGGTGTGATATTATGTTCAAACCAACTATTTTTTACTTTACTTAAATTTACTGCGTCAGGTGTGCAGCAAACTACAGAGGTATCGGCCATTACATCACCTAGTCTATTTCCTGAATCTAATTTAAAAAGTAGATAAAGCTCTAAAAATACAAAGCCCACAGAAAGTATTGCTGAAAAAATCCATCCCCATAAAGGAATGATGGCCAGAAATAGTGGTATTGAAAATGGAAGATTTCGGATAATTGATTGCTTCATACTGCAAGGTGATCCATCTTCTAATGAAATTACTTTAAATCCCATCAGCTTTTTTCCAATTGACTGACCGTCTTGAAGAGAATCAGAAAACCCAATATAGCTAATCGCCAACAGCAAACCAAATGGGTAATAAAACATGCTAATCAAAAGACAAATAAAAATATCCACGCCCTTTGCAACAAAGCGAGTCATTTGGGCTCTTTTGATAGCCGATTTTAGTAGATACTTCCTCATAACTCATATGATAGCTCAATTAATGTCATTTTAGATGTGAGTAATTTTAGCCGGTTATATATAGATGCATTGCAAAGTATTAAACAAGTTAAATACTCAGAAACAATAAACTTGAGGAGATAGCTTAAATTAGCTAAACTGCTCAATAGATATAAGGAGCAAATATGACAATCGTTCATGCAGATGAAAATAATTTTGAAACAGAAGTACTTAAATCAGATAAGCCAATCGTTGTAGATTTTTGGGCTGAATGGTGTGGACCATGTAAGGCGCTATCTCCAATCCTTGAAGAAATTTCAACTGAGATGGCTGGAAAAGCAACTATCGTAAAAGTTAATGTTGATCAAGCAGGAACTCTAGCTCAAAAATATGGGATAAGAGGAATACCTACTTTAATTTATTTTAAAGATGGTGAAGTAAAGCACACTCTTGTTGGTAACCAACCTAAATCTGAAATCATTAAAGGTCTTACAGACTTACTTTAATAAAACACTCTCTTTCCACAAAAATGGAAAGGGAGTTATAAAGGCCTATGTCAAATTTTATTAAAAATTCATTACAAGAAGCAAATACCACTCTCAATAATTTTATTGGTAATGCTGAAAATATCTCTGCAGTTCAATCTGCTGTCGATCAATTTGTAAAAACAATAAAAGCTGATGGCCGAATCCTAAGTTGCGGTAACGGTGGTTCAATGTGTGATTCTATGCACTTTGTAGAAGAGCTTACTGGTCGCTATAGAAAAGATAGAAAGGCATTAGCTGCAATGAGTATGGGCGATCCATCACATATCACATGTGTTGCTAATGATTTTGGTTTTGAATATATCTTTTCACGCCACGTAGAAGCTTGGGGAAGAAGCGGTGATACTCTTCTAGCAATTTCAACAAGTGGAAATTCAGAGAATGTTATTAAAGCTGTTGAAGCTGCTCACGCTAGAGGAATGAAAGTTGTCGGACTTTTAGGAAAGACGGGCGGAAAGTTAAAAGAGATGGTTGATATTCCCATAGTAGTCGAGTCAAATATTACCGATAGAATTCAAGAAGTTCATATTAAATGCATTCATATTTTCATTGAAGGAATTGAGCGAAGCTTATTTCCTGAAAACTACTAACGATCATTCTGATCAAGTAATACCAGATATTAATATATTATAGGCAATTTTCTCCTCTCGAGGATTGTAAAAACAATATCTTATAAAATTAAGATATAGAAAAAATATAGAGGAGTATGCATGGAAGCACAAACAGCAGGATTATTAAATTCAATTGCATCATTTATACAAAATGGTGGGATTTTTATGTGGGTTATTTTATTCGTTTGGGGAGTTGGAGTAGCGATTTGTTTTGATCGTTTTAGAAAACTTTCTTTTGTTTACGATGTTGATGGCCCAAGTTTTATGAATGAAATTCAACGATACGTTTTATCAAATGATATTCAAGGCGCTATCAGAGTTTGTTCAGGATCAAATGCAGTATTAACAAAAGTTTTAAAATCTGGTTTAAAAAGAGCTAATCAAGATCAAAACCAAATTCAGAATGCGATTGATGCAACAGCATTAGAAGTAATTCCAAAAGTTGAATTGAGATTAAATTATTTAGCATTGATTGCAAATATCTCAACTCTATTTGGACTTCTTGGAACTATCCAAGGTCTAATCCAATCATTTGCAGCTGTTGGTTCTGTTGATCCTGCTCAGAAAGCACAAATTCTTTCAGAAGGTATTGCGAAAGCGATGAATACTACTGCCCTAGGATTACTTGCTGCAATTACAATAATGATGGCACATGCATTCTTATCAGCTAAATCAGAAAAAATTATAAATGAGATAGATGAATTTTCTGTAAAGCTTATGGATTTATTAGGAACTAAAAAAACTAAGTCAGAATAACTAGGGATAAATGATGTATAGAATTCCAAGTAGTAAAAGAAGAAAAAAAGATAATTCAAAATTAAATTTAACGCCAATTTTGGACGCTATCTTTATTTTAATTTTCTTTTTGGTTATGTCGGCAAATTTCTTAAAAGTTTTTGAAATCCAGTCAGAAGTACCACTGGTTTCAGATGCTACTCCTCCAAAAAATGAAAAGCCACTAGCTCTTACTGTTAGAATTTATGAAAGCGGTATAAAAGTTTACACTGGAATTCCATCTCAAATTATCAAAGATATTCCTTTAAAAAATAAAATTCATGATCTTGAATCTCTTCATACGTTCCTGGTCAGTTTGAAAAAGAAACATCCAAAAGAAAACGATGCTATCTTAGAACCCAAATATGACATCACTTATGAAGAAATTGTAAATATCATGGATCATATAAGACAGATCAGAAAAACTGATGATTCCATTTTTATAAAAGACAAAAATGGATTTGATGTAAAACTTGAAAAGCTATTTGAAAAAATAGTTTTTGCAAACATAATGAGCTAAATATGAGAACAAATCAAATAAGAAGAAGATCTGTAAAAAGAAAAAAGAATTCTTTAGCAGAAGTTGATATTACTCCCCTATTAGATATTCTAGTTATCTTACTTGTATTTCTATTGAGAAGTTATAACAGCTCTGAAGTTGTTCTCTCCATTCCTGAGGGAATTAAAATTCCTCTATCTCAATCTCAATCGATTAGCCAAGCAGGAATAATGGTTCAAGTAAGTGTTGATCAGATATGGGTTGATGATGTACTTGTTTTAGATGCAAAAAACTTAGCTTCAAAAACATATGATCATGGTGGAAAAAGAATTATCTCTCTATTTAATGAGCTAGTAAAAAAGAAAAATGAAATTGAAAACTTATCTAAAGAATCTCCTAAAGCACAAAAGTTCACTGGTATGGTTAATCTTATTATTGATAAGTCTGTAAAATACACTTATTTAAAGAAATTAATGTACACTGCAGCTGAAGCAGGCTTTAAAACCTATAAATTTGTGGTTATGGGTGAAGAATAATTAGAAAGGTAATCTTTCAAAAACAAGTAGTCGATTATTAGCAGGCATTTCATGATCTTTAAGTAATTTAAAACCTGCTTTTTTCATATTACTTTCGACATCTTCAAAATTTCTTATGCCAGATTTTTCATCACGATTTTTAAGCCATCCATCAAATTCACGATTACTATCACTGGTATAATTTCCACCATAATTGAAAGGACCATAAATAAAAGCCAAACATCCTTCGCGCAGTCTTTTACCAATCAATTTAAAAAATGATTTATCTTCTTTCCAACTCATTATATGAAGAGTGTTTGCTGTAAAAACATAATCAAATGGTCTTTTACCTGGGAAATCATCTTCTCCCACTTTTAATTTCTCTGGTCCATGTACGTTTTTAAGCTTCGCTTCCTGTAACCATGCTGTAATATTGCTTAAATTTTCAACTGTATCTGTAGTCACCCAATGTGTACTAGGAAATTTTTCACCAAAATAAATGGCATGCTCTCCTGTTCCTGAGCCAATTTCAATTAATCTTGTATCAGGTCTTAGGTACTGCTTTAATACTTCATAAATGGGATCTTTATTTCTTTGAACTGATGGTGAGTTTATTTTTTTCATAACTCACTATAACAATAAAAAAGCCCTCTTGCGAGGGCGTTTTATTACATAAATTTGTTTTTTATTGAATTCATTTTGTCTAAGGCCTTAAAGACTTTATCTTGATGTTTATTTACAAAGCGAAGCATGGGATCATTTGAATCAGAACCCGCAGCATCAGCTAAATCTGGAATTTCAGAGTTTAGTCCATAAACCCCTTCCATTACTTTTAAAACAGAATTCTTTAATAAACCCTTTGCTGGAACTTTTGCCATCAATCCATAGATTGCGGCATCTCCAGATTTTGCAAGTTCAGGATGATCTGTTACATATTTAACAGCTTCAGCTAAATCAAAAAGATATTCATCAACAGATTTTTTATGAATTCCCATAACTGTTAAGTGAATTGATTCTGGAACAGCGTGCTTATCAGCGTACCATCCTTTTTTCTCAAGCTGATCAGAAACAGCAAAAATAGAAAAACTTGGATCTTTGGCCTTATAGCAAACAATTGATGCTGTAGGATTACCCACAACTTCTATTCCTTCAATTGCATTAATTCCTTTGATTAATTTTTCTTTTACTTCAATTATTTTTTTAGTCTCGGCAAGATATCCTTCTTTTCCCATATATTTCAAAGTTGCCCAAGCAGCTGCAATGGGAGCTCCTGGACGAGATCCTGGAAGATTAGCTGAAGCATAAACTCCGCCTGACCAAGAAGTTGAAATAAAAAATTGATGTCTCATATAATCCATACTCTTATATAAAAGCATTGAAGCACCTTTAGGAGTATAACCATATTTATGAAGATCTGCTGAAATCGATGTTACCCCTTCAACTCTAAAATCAAAAAGTGGTACATCATGACCTAGCTCTTCCATAAATGGAAGTACAAAACCACCAATACAAGAATCAACATGAAATGGAAGATTATGTTTAACGGCCAGTTTACCAATCTCTTCAATTGGGTCAATTTGTCCGTGAACATATTGAGGAGCCGAAGCGGCAAGCATAATAGTATTTCTATTAATCGCTTTTTTAAATTTTTTCATATTTACTCTGTAGTCATCACCTACAGGCACTTTTATCATTTTAATTCCAAAATACTCCGCTGCTTTTTCAAAAGCTACGTGAATTGTTTCAGGAACCACCATATTAGGATTTAAAATCCATGGCTTTTTCTTCTTAGCAATATTTTTGTATGTTTTGCATGGAAGAAGAATTGATTCCGTTCCCCCAGAAGTAATTGTTCCAACGCATTTATCATCACCATGGAAAAGTTCAACTCCCATTTTTAAAAGATCGGTTTCAATATTTTTTAAACTTTTAAAGGCCATTGGATTTAAATAGTTCTCAGAAAAAAACATATTATGAGCTTTCATAATAAATTCATCTTGTTCATCAGAAACATGATAGACAAGATTCCAAATTTTCCCTGATCGATAATCCTTATCTTCCCCTCGAAGATTTCCCATATAAGTTAGAAGCTCTTCTTGCTCCCATCCTTTATCATTAAAACACTTTTCCATATTTACTCCTTTGCTCATACATCATAACAAATTTCTGAGTGGTTTCTACTCGCATTCGGTCAATACCACTGGCACATAACCAACTGATATTAATGACTTTTTTTCTAAAAAAAAGGTAAATATGTAAACCGACTAACATTCTAGGTTAAATAACGATAGGCCAGATAGAGCAGCTCATTTTTGAGAGTCTCACTATCAAATGAGGCTGCATTTTTTTGAGTATGAATACTTGCGTAGACTCCACGAATGGAATGGAAAATTATTTTAAGTAAAATATCAGGATCTTGTTCTCTAACTTCAATTTCATACTTTAAAAAAATTGTTCTTAATAGTTCAAGAGTACCCTTATCAATTTCACTCACCTCATCAACTCTACCTACATTGGAAACATTTGAATAAATAATTCGACACATATCTTTATTGCTTTCGTTAAAATCTACTAAGGATGAAATTAAACAAAAAAGATTATCTTTAAAAGTAGATTCTTCTGGTAGTTCATCAAGTTTTCCAATAATAGATTCATCTTGATCTTTTATAAAATCAATTATTAACTCACCAAGGATAGCTTCTTTATTTGGAAAATATTGATAAAGTGAAGAAATACTCACACCAGCTTTTTCAGCAATTTTGTTTGTAGTAAAAACAGCATAGCCTTCAGACTTCAATAATAATAAAGCTGCTTCTAAAATTGCATTAAATGTTTCAAGGGAACGTTTCTGTTTGGGTCTTTTTAGAGGGCGAAATTTTTCACTCATTTTCTACCCTCGACTATAAGTTTCTTGCTCCAAAATTCATTGGCTGTTCAACTTCTACAACTCCTCCACCAAGTGGAGCAGGAAATTCAATTCCTCGAAGTACATTTACAACACAACCTCTAATTTTATTAGACATTAATGTTGAAGAAGTTGCGTTTGCTCTTGCTACATTTCCCGAGGCACCAATTGTAAAATTAAATCGAACTAACCCTTCATATTCACGGCCTGCTTTATCTAATTCTTGCTGATAACAATATCGAAATTGTGGAATATGCTCTCTTAAAATTCTTCTTATAACATCTGGATCATAGTTTCCAAGAACGATTGTTTCTGCTGGAATACCTGCCGTATAAATTGTTTTTTTATCACCAAGGCCTTCAGCTCCTCTAGATTGAGATAACTTTCCAACTGATGCTCCTGTAAGATTTCCTAAATTTGTTGAAGTATTTGCCTTTTGTAAATTTGGATCTACATTCCCACCTATATTTACTGAAGTAGAATCTGATGAAGAATCAACAGCAGTACTTGCACCTTGTAAGTCTCCACCTTTAGCAAGTAAATTACTCATCGTACTTTTAAAGTTAACTGCTTTATATGTATCAACATGACCTGGAGAAGCAGTCTTTACTCTTGCTCTTCTTGGTTTATTTTGACTCTTCGATTTAGATTTTGAAACTGCTTTGTTTTTCGGATTGTCTGCTTGCTTAGTAGCAGACTTTTTATTTTCAGTCTTTTGACCTTTCTTAACCGGTTCAACTTTCTTTGCAGTTTCTTTACCTTGAAGTTTATCAGTCTTTTTAGTAACTGAAGTTTGCTTAGCAATTTCTTGTTTTTTTGTATCAGTTTCTTTTTGTACTTTATTTGGAGAAGTCTGAGCTTTCTTTTCTTTAACCTTAGTTTTTTCAACTGCATCTTTTTTTGTAACTTTATATTTTGTTTTATAAAGAATTGTCGCTATTCTCTCAGGAGTGTCATCTTTTTCAAGTTCTTTATTAACTTCAACTATACTCGCTAAAGTCAAAAATATTGCGATAAAAAGAAATACAAAAATCAATGCTTTTATGAATTCTTTATCTCTTCTAAAAAGAGGTGCCGCTGCAACTTTTGGAGGAGAATTTATGACTCGAACATAAATTTCTAAGTCACCTTTACTCATTTTAATAATATCTTCTTCTAGAAGAAGTATTGAGTCGCTATTTTTTACGATTTGAGCTCTTTCATTTGCTAGATGAGTTAATTCATATCCTGTAATTCCATTTACAGTAACAGATCCATTCTTAACTTGGACAACAGGAATTCTTTCGATTTTCTGGAGGTATGGAAATTCTATATCTCTTTTTACTTTCTTATTACCTGCTAAATAATAATCTCTATTTTCTATAGGTAAATAATCCACAGAATAAACTCTATCTTCAAATAAGATCATAATCTCAACCGAGTGCTTACTCATATCATATTTAAAAATAGGATAAAGTGTATCAATATCTTCAAAAATATATTCACTAAATTCAGCTCGTGGATCTGCAGCTAGTGGATAAACTACATAAGGTATCTCTTCAGCTGATTTATCTGCTTCTGGTCTTGATTTATTATCTGTTAAAGCTTCTTCAAGCATTTCTGGAAGAATACTAGCTGATCCATGTCTTGTTTCAAGTATATCAAGAGGTTTGGGTAAATCACTAGAAAGGTATTCTTTAAATATTAATGGATGTGAAGCTATGTTAATTTCATCATTTATATTTACTTCTTTAGTTATAACTTTTTCAGCATTTACAAAAGTACCGTTTTTAGAATTCATATCAAAAATTATGGCGCTATTACCTCTAATTTCGATAACTGCATGAACTGCAGAAACAAGTTTGCTCCTAATTACGATATCGCAACTTTCTGCTCTACCTATAAGCATTCTTTTTTTATTGACCAAGAAAGCCTTTTCTTGAATTGTTGGGTCTTGAGACACTAATTCAAATAGTTTTCTTTCAATCTGCTTTTCCATAAGCTTCCTTCTTATTGAAGTAAATCAATATTTTTTATCATTTCCTCATCAAAATCTGGTTTATGAGGAAGTTTGTTTTTAAAATTCTTTCTTAGTCTAGGATTTATACTAAGATCACCCGGACCATTCAAATCACCTGTAATTTGAATATCATCCATGTCAAATTTTTCATATTTTTTATATTTATAAATTATCTTTTTCTTCTCATCTGCAAAAGAATTAAAAGATATGATTATTAAAAATAAGAATGCTAGTTTCATTTTCTTCTCCATTTATTTTCTATGGATTTTTTTAGGGCCATTTGATTTACAGAACCTTCATCAATATCATTTAAAATTTCACGTGCTGCTTTTTCTTTTCCATCATTATAAAGAGAAATTGCCATCCCTAGACCATAATTTGCATGTCTGAATAATTTTATATCCATTTGCATATATACTTTTAAAGCTTGTTTATAATTACCTTCGAGTGCTGAAATTAATGCCAGTGCATTAATCACATCCATATCACCTGGAAATTCCTTATATAACTCAACAAATATAGGTTTTGCTTTAGGCAGTATTAAATATTTTAAATAGATTAAGCCCAGGTTAAATCTAGAAGTTCGAGATGACCTAGAATATTTTACAGACTTCTCAAGAAGCGCGAGAGCGGCCTGATCATCACCAAGTCTCTCTTTAATAATCGCTTTATTATTAAGAATTGGTGAATAATTTGCATATATTTCCAAACCTTCGTTGAAATACAAATCAGCCTTTAAATATTTCCCCTGCAATAAATAACAAGTCCCTATTACGTTCCAATAAGAAATATTTTTTGAATAATCCATGTAGTGTTTTCTAGATAATTCAAGAGACTTAGAGAAATCTTTCTCATAACAATTAAGTAGCATTTCAGAAATTAGGTTATCTGCTTTCAAATCAACTTTAGTAAATATTCTATTAATTGACTCATCATAAAGCAGTTTGCTGATTTTCTCTTTTGAAGAAAAACTAAATTCTTGATTTTTAAATTTAGTTTGCGCCTTGAAATCAGAATTTTTTAATTCAGGATATTTAACACTTTTCTGTGAAGCACAACTAATAATAAATAGGATTAGCAGAAATCTCACTTAGACCTCCTTTTATCCATTAGAATTAAAGGACTATCAAATATAACATATATTGAATCATCTCCGTG